>JAKLEJ010000420.1 GCA_022711695.1 Verrucomicrobiota bacterium
CGGAGCATCTCCGGGGCGGTTTGGCCAGGTCGGCGTCCGGGGCGAATGTGCGCGTCGAGGCCGGCGCCATCGAGACGCTTTCGCTGAGGCAGGCGGGGTCCCAGGCGCCTGCTCGGTTCTCGCCGGACTGGCCGGTGCGGGCGGTCGTGCGAGTGTTTCACCTCGAGGCGGCGGACTTGGAAACCGCCCTGGTGATGGCGGACCTGCGGCCGACGCTGGGTCGTTGGCTCAAGCTCCGCCCCGGGGCCCCCTGGCGCGTGGTCGATGCCGCGACGGGCGTCGAGGTCGGATCGGGCATTCGATTGGACGACAACCTGCTCTTTTCCGCGCGCCTGCCCGCGCGCAGCCTGCTCGAGTTCCATGTCTATCTCCGGCCGGAAGCCCAGGAGACCCCGTCCGCCGCCTTGACCGCTTACGAGCGGCTCTTGAGCAGCCCGGCCAACCTGGTCCCCAACCCCAGCCTGGAACAGGGCGGGGCTCTCCCCACGGGCTGGACATTTGGCGACGAACAGAGCCGGGCGGCCTTTCAGGCGGGCAGGCGGCGCGAGGGGTTGTTTGGGGAATATGCGGTTGGTTTCCAGGTTGCGAGCAACCAGCCGACTGGCTGGGTGGGGTGGCGGTCCGGGGAAGTCCGAGTGCGTCCCGGGAGTTGGTATTTGCTCGCCGGGTATCTGAAGGCCCTGGGTTTGGACGGCGTGGCGGCTCTCCACGGGCATTGGCACACCCGGGAGGGCCAGCTTGCCTCGGCTTCGCCGTTTCTCAGCACGCATCCTGGAATCTCAGCGGAGAGTTCGTGGGAGCGGTCCTCGGCCTTGATTCAGGCGCCGCCGGATGCCGCCTCGCTCCAAATCCATCTGACGATGAACGCGCACGGCGGCTTGATGCATGACGGCCTGCTGCTGTGTGAAGTGCGGCGCGGGGAGGTGACGCGCCTCGAGACCGCCGCATGCCTGGCTGGAGAAACGAACGCCGTGGCCGACGCGCTGCGGGTCGCCGAGGTCAATCCGCTCATCAAGGTATTCCGTGACGACCCTCCCGCGCCGCCAGCGGAGCGCGTCCAGGTGGAGTGTGCGCGCAACGAGTTCGAGCCTTTCCAGTTGGTGGCGCGAGCTGGGCAGCCTCTCAAGAACCTCCGGGTCGCCGTGAGCGCGCTGCGGCACGGCTCGGGCGCCACCCTGCCACCGGTCCGGATCGAGCGTGTTGGGTATGTGCCGGTGGATCATCCCAGCGGCTATTACACCTCGAAAGCCCGCGATTGGGAGCGCCGACTTCCCCTGGGCGCCGGGGCGACCGACGGCTGGATGGGTCTCTGGCCGGACCCGCTGCTGCCGGAGGCCTCCTGCGACCTGGGCGCGGCTCAGAACCAGCCCTTCTGGTTCACGGTCCACGCGCCGCCCCAGTCCCCGCCGGGCGATTATCGCGGCCAGATCGAGTTCCAGGCGGAGGGCGTCCCGGTCCAGGCCATTCCTCTCGCCGTTCGCGTTCTGCCCTTTTCGTTGCCCGCTCGCACGCGGCTTGCGGCCATCTTCGATTTCCGTTTCGGCCCGGGCGGGCAGTTTGGCGAGGCGTCGTCCAAGGAAGAGCGGCGTCGCTGGCTGCGGTTTATGGCCGAGCGCCGGCTGGCCATCGACGCCATTCAGCCCGCGCCGGTCTTCAAACGCGAGGGCGGCAAAGTCACGATGGATGCCGCCGCCTTCGACGAGGAGGCCCGGTTCTGCTTCGACGAACTGGGGATGAACACCTGCTACACACCCTGGTTCTTCTACATGTTCGGCTGGGCCTATCCGCCCAAGAAGCTCTTTGGGCTGGAGCCCTTCTCGGAAGACTGGACCCAGGCCTTCAAGGAGTGCCTGAGCCTGTTCGCCGGCCATTTGCAGGAGCGCGGCTGGCGCGAGCGTTTCGTCTATTACATCTCGGACGAACCCCACTTCCAGCATCCCTTTGTGGTGGACCAAATGAAAAGGCTCTGCGCGCTGATTCACTCGGTGGAGCCGCGCCTGCCCATCTACTCGAGCACGTGGCGGCCCTGCCCGGCCTGGGAGGAGTCGCTCGATATCTGGGGGGTGGGGCAGTTCGGCTGTTTCCCCGTCGCCGGCCTTGAACGCCTGCGGCAGGCTGGCCGCCAGTTCTGGTTCACCTGCGACGGGCAGATGGCGCTGGATACCCCCTATGCCGCCACCGAACGAATGCTGCCCTATTACTGTCACCGATACGGCGCCACCGGCTTCGAGTTCTGGGGCATTTCGTGGTGGACGGCCAATCCCTGGCAGCGGGGATGGCATGATTTCATCCGCCAGAGCGACGAGGGCAAAACCCACTATTGGATTCGCTACCCCAATGGCGACGGCTATCTGATCTACCCGGGGAGCCTGATCGGTCAGCGCGGCCCGTTGAGCACGATCCGGCTCGAACAGATTCGCGAAGGTTTGGAAGACCACGAAGCGATCAGGCTGCTCGAAGAGCGGGTGCGGAAGGCCGTCGTGGCGGGCCGGGATGCCGAGGCCGGGCAGCGGGCGCTGGCATTGTGCCGGGAACTGGCGGTCATTCCCAACGCCGGCGGATTGAGATCGACCGGGATCCTTCCCGATCCAGACCGCATCCCCGCCCTGCGTAAGGCCGTCAATGCCGCCCTGGTCCAGCTCGCCGAATAGCGGCGGCCTGGGCGCGAATTCACGGGCGTATCGGGAGCTTGCCGTTGAGACGGGTTTGCGATAGGGTCAATTGCATGGACGAAAACAAGACGTCGGACGGCCTGAACCCGCCCCCCCTCACCCCCGCTTCAGAACCAGTACGGGTGCCTCCGCCGGTCATCGCGCCCCGGCCTCCGGCGCAGGCGCGGCCGCGGCGCGCCACGGCGTGGATCGTCATCTCGGTGATTCTCTTCTGTCTGCTGTGCCTGAGCCTGCTGATGAACCTGGGCAGTTTCATGGGCGGGCTGGCCCCCGGGGTCTCGATGATGGAGACTCCCGCCGGTCCGCGGCTCCAGGAGGCCGTGATCGAGTCTTCCTCCAGCCGCAACAAGATTGCCGTGATCGCCCTGAACGGCGTGATTTTCGGAGACAGCCTCGATGGTGGGACTTTTGGATTGGTGGACCTGATCCAGGCGCAGCTCAAGCGGGCCGCCCACGACGAACAGGTCAAGGCCGTCATCCTTAAAGTGGACTCGCCGGGAGGCGAGGTGCTGGCCTCGGACGACATCTACCGGGCGGTGCTGAAGTTTCAGAAGGACACCAAGAAACCGGTGATCGCCTCGATGGGGGGTGTGGCCGCCTCGGGAGGGTATTATGTGTGCGCGCCTTGCCAGTGGATCGTGGCCAACGAAATGACCATCACCGGCAGCATTGGCGTGATCATGAGCGGGTTCAACTACCGCGGCCTCATGGACAAAGTCGGACTCCGACCCGAGGTCTTCAAGAGCGGCAAGTACAAAGACATGCTCCGCGGCTCGAAGAAGGACAGCGAGATCACCGACGAGGAGCGCAAGATGATCCAGGATTTGATCGACGAAACCTACCAGCGCTTCAAGACCGTGGTGGAGGAAGGCCGCGGCTTTGCCGCCGAAAAGAACATGAACCGCTCCGACAAGGGGCGGCAACTGGCGCCGGATTGGGCCGACTACGCCGACGGGCGCATCTTCTCCGGCAAGGAAGCCCATCGGCGCGGCTACGTCGATGAGCTGGGGTCCTTCCGCACGGCGGTGAGCCGCGCCCGTCAACTGGCCGGCAT
>JAKLEJ010000421.1 GCA_022711695.1 Verrucomicrobiota bacterium
AGAAACGCTATGGGCTGCCGGTGGACAACCGCACCGACACCAGCCTGATCGACTGGGCGCTGTGGAGCATCGCGCCGGCGCGCCGCGAGGCCGACTTCCAGGCGCTGCTCGAGCCCATCCACCGCTACGCCCACGAGACGCCCTCGCGCGTGCCGCTCTCGGACTGGTTTGTCACCACCGACGCAAAACAAAAGGGCTTCCAGGCCCGGCCGGTCGTGGGCGGCCTCTTCATCAAGATGCTGGCGGACGCCTCCACCTGGCGCAAGTGGGCCGCGCAAGGCGCCACCGTCAGCGGTTCCTGGGCTCCGATTCCCATTCCGCCGCCGGCGGTCGAGGTCGCCGCCACCGCGCGGACAACTCCCCCGAAATGGCGCTACACGACCCACCCGCCCGCCGCCGACTGGTTCAAGCCCGGGTTCGACGACGCGGCATGGGACGAAGGCCCGGCCGGTTTTGGCTCGCGCGGCACGCCCGGCGCGCTCGTCAACACCGAATGGACCACGAAACAAATCTGGCTGAGGCGCGAATTCACGCTGCCGGAGCGTCCGCTGAAGAATCCGCGCCTGGCGCTGATCTACGATGAAGATCCGGAGATCTACCTCAACGGCGTGCTGGCGGCGAAGCTGACCGGCTGGGCCACCGCCTACGACGAAGTCGAGATCGGCCCCGCCGCCCTGGCTGCGCTCAAGCCGGGCCGGAACCTGATCGCCGTGCGCGCCAGCCAGACCTACGGCGGCCAGTGCATCGACGTGGGGTTGGTCGAGGATGGCGAGGGGCGATAGCTCGACCCGCTTCGTCCTCGGGCGCTCAGCGCAGCGTGATCCACCGGTTGATCAACTTTCCCGGAGTCCGGTCGAGCGCCAAAGCGATGGCTTTGGCCAGCGCGCCCATTTGGCGGGACTTGAATCGCTCCAGGTCATGGAAGATCACGCCGCCGTGTTCGCGTCCGTCGGCCGCGCGAAGCGCGATCCAGCCTGGAAGCGTGGCGCGGTCCTTCGAGACCAGGGCCCGCTCGTCCTGCCAGCAGGCCTCCAGCAAGAGATCGTCGGGCGCGTTGATGTAGGCGCCTTCCTGCCACTCGGAGATATGCCGCACATCGAGCCCGGGACGCAGCGCGCGCAAGGCCGCGGCGACCCCGGCAGGCACGTGGGAATCCAACAGCAAGCGGCGCTTCACACACGCAGAAAGGAATGGTTGGGCACGAGCGTGTCCAACTCGTCGAGGGGGCGCCTGCCTGCCGCGCGATCGGCCTCGATCTCCTCGGGGAAGGCTTTCGCATAAGCCAGGGCCGCCTTAAAAAGCAGGATGGGCAGCCGCAGGAGCCTGGCGGCCTCTTCGGCGCTTCCCTGGCAATCCTCCACGGTCTGCAAGGCCATCCAAACGGGCATCCGGACTCCGCGCAAATAAGCCATGCGTCCGGCGGGGGTCTGCCGGAACTCGATGGCCGGATGCTGGGTGGTTCGCACGCCCTGGGTGACGTAATCGGCGCCAAGGGTGGCGGGACTGGCGCCAAAGCGCCGGGCGATCTGCTCCAGGTGGGCTTTGACCTCCTCCGGCACTCGCAGCGACAACGGTTTGGTTGCCATACAATGCGTACATTGTATGGCATGACGCCCAGTGTCAAGCCTCGCGCTTGACAGTCGGCAGCCCGCGGCTCAGCGTTCAGGCATGAACACCGTTGCCGCCAAGCCGTCTCCCCGGGCTTCCACAGCCTGTGGCTTCTTGAACCGCCGCCAGTTCCTCCGCAGCGCAGCGCTGGCAGCCGGCGCCCTGGCGGCGCCTTCCATCGTTCCCGCTTCGGCGCTCGGAGCGGACGGGACCACGGCCCCGAGCAACCGCGTGAACCTGGCCAGCATCGGCCTGGGCATCCAGGGAACCGGCAACATGCGCGCCTTCCTGGGCAAACCGGAGGTGCATGTCATGGCCGTCTGCGATGTCCACGAAACCCAGCGCGCGAAGGCAAAGAAGATCGTGGATGACCACTACCGCAGCCAGGACTGCGCCGTTTACAGGGATTTTCGCGAACTGATGGCGCGGAAGGATCTCGATGCCGTGGTGATCTGCACGCCCGACCACTGGCATCCGCTGATCGTGATCGAGGCGGCTCGCCAGGGCAAGCACATGTATTGCGAGAAACCCATGGGCTGGAGCTTCCGCGCCGCCCAGGCGGCCGGACGGGCGGTGCGCCAGAGCAAGGTCGTCTTCCAGTTCGGCACGCAGCAGCGGTCCGACCGCAAGTTCCGGCTGGCGTGCGAACTGGTGCGCAACGGGAAGATCGGCCAGTTGAAGACCATCCTGGTGGGGGTGCCCGGCAGCGTGTCATCCTGCCCCATCCAGCCGGCCGAACCGGTTCCCAAGGAGCTGGATTATGACCTGTGGCTGGGGCCGGCCCCGATGGCCCCCTACTCCTTCCAGCGCTGCCGCCCTTACGTGGACAAGGGCGGCTGGAGCAACTGGTACTCCATCTCGGATTACTGCCTGGGCATGATCGGCAACTGGGGCGTGCATCACCTGGACATCGCCCAATGGGGCAACAACACCGAGCTGAGCGGGCCGGTTGAACTCGAAGGGACGGGCGTCTTCCCCACGGGCATGCTCAGCGATTGCGCGGTGAGCTGGCAGGTGCGCAACCGCTATGCCAACGGCGTCACCCTGGTGCACATGGACGACGCCACCAGCCAGAAGCACCCGCAGCAGGTGGGCGGGTTCGGCCATGGCGTCACTTTCCTGGGGACCGAGGGATGGGTGTATGTCCGCCGCGGCCACATCGAGTCCAACCCCGAGTCGCTGCTCCAGACGTCCTTCGGGACGAGCGATGTCCGGCTCCTCCGCAGCGAAGATCATCACGGCAACTTCATTGACGCGGTCAAAGGCCGCAGCCAGGCCGCCGTGGGGATCGACCCGGCCATCCGCGTGGACACCCTCTGCAACTTGCAGCACATCGCCGCCCGGCTGCGCCGCAACCTGCGTTGGGACCCCGTGAAGGAGGATTTTGTCGGCGACGCCGAGGCCAGCCGGATGCTGGACCGCCCGATGCGCGCGCCGTGGAAAGCATAACCCGAAACCGACGAAAGGAGCACAAAACATGGGCAAGATTCATGTGGGCCTGAACGCGGAATTCTCCCGCAGCTCGGACAAACCGTTTGAATGGGCCGTCGAGCAGGCGGCGCGCATGGGCTACAAATATTTTGAGCCCATGATCCACTTCGGGCGCGAACTGATGAGCGAGGCGGGCTATTTCCACACCGTCTCGATGTTCGACGACCCCTATCGCATCAAGGAGGCCTGCGACCAGGCCGGCCTGAAGATCTCGGGCCTGCAATCCCACGGTCCGCTGGGCCGGCCGGACGTCCACGGCGAGTACATCAAGCTGGCCATTCGGGTGGCGGCGGAGATCGGCGTGCCCGTGATCAACACCGACGAGGGCATCAAGGCCAAATGGACCACCGAGGAGGAAGACTTCGTGTTGATCAAGTACACGCTCCAGGAAGCGGCATTCATCGCGGAACGGCGCGGAGTGAAGATCGGCCTCGAGCCGCACGCGCAATACTCGCGCCACCCCGACGGCCTGGATCGCATTTACAGCCTGGTCAAGTCGCCGGCCATCGGGATCAACTTCGACACCGGAAACGCCTATCTCTGCGGGCACGATGTGTACGCGTGGCTGGAGCGGGTGGCCGCGCGCCTGGTGCATCTGCATGCCAAGG
>JAKLEJ010000422.1 GCA_022711695.1 Verrucomicrobiota bacterium
GCCAGGGCTGCGGCCCAGCGCGCGCCCAGGCAGACGGCGCCCGCCACGGCGGCGAGGGCGGAAGGCCGCGCGACGAGCCAAAGAAGCGGCCAGAGAGTGGGGTTGGCCAGGATGCTGAAGAAGTAGGGCGCCGGCTGACAGACGCGGATGGTGCGCGACCAGCGCAACTGATGGGACCAGACCTCGCGCCAGCCCATTGGGGCCGAACGGCACTCGTCCACCACGGGACACAGCTCGATCCGGCCGCCCTGTTCGGCAATGCGGCGGCCCAATTGGTAGTCATCGGCCAGATCGTCGGCCAACGACTCGAAACCGCCGATGGCCCGCAGCCGGGAGACAGGCACGGCCATGGCCGCGCCGAGCGCGAAATCCAGCGGCTTGAGGGCGCGCGCCTGGAGAACCGAGCTCCAGAAGTCGGCGTTGGCGGCCAGGGCCTCCCAGCGCATCGCCAGGCCGCCCTCGCTCGTCAGACGATAAAAACAACAGGCCATGCCCGTGCCGGGCCTCTCCAGGACGGGAGGCAGGTTGGCGAGGAGATCCCGGGGCGCCCACACATCCGCGTCGCTCACGAGCGCGACCGGATGACGGACCAGCGGCTCGAGGGCGGCGAGAATGGAAACCTTGGCGTTGGGGCCGATGCTTCTGGGGCAGACGACCAGCCGGGCGTCGTGGCGCGGGTATTGCGCAATCAGCCGCCGGACGAGCGCGCAAGCCGGGTCCTCTTCGGCGGCGACTCCGAACAAGAATTGCACGGGGCCGGGGTACTCCTGCTCCAGCCAGCTTCGGAGGCAGGCTTCCGTATGGGCGTCACAACCCTTGATGGGTTTGAGCAGGGTCAAGCCGGGGGCCGGCGAGACGACAGGGTTTCGGCGGTGCAGCGGAAACCGCAGCGCCAGCCATCCCTGCCAAAGCATCAGCCCCAGGCTCAACAGGGTCAACAGACCCAGAACCAAGGTCAAGAACACGGGGGGAGAGTTAACACCGCCGTCCGCCCCGGCAAAAGCTCAAATCGAGCCCCGAATTCGCGCCTCCCTTGCCGGCGCAGATCGGTGGCGAGGGGTCGCCCGGGTTTTGGGTTGAGAAAGGGGCTGGGGGCGCGCACAGTGGAGGAGCGGAATGAACGAGGCATTGCAGAAAGCGGCGGCGGCGCTGGGGTTGAGCGAGTACTCCAGGCACATCTTCCTTTGCGCGGACTCGAGCGAGCCGAAGTGCGCGCCGGTGGAAACCACGCACGCCGCCTGGGAGTATCTGAAAAGGAGGCTCAAGGAGCTGGGGCTGAGCGGACCGCATCCGCTGGTGTATCGCAGCCGGGCGAACTGCCTGCGGGTCTGCACGCAGGGTCCGATCGCGGTGGTCTATCCGGAGGCGGTTTGGTATCACTCCTGCACCCCGGAAGCTCTCGAACGGATCATCCAGGAACACCTCATCGGCGGCCGGCCGGTCGAGGACCTGGTCATCGTTCGCAACCCGGCGGCGCAGTGTTCGCCGCCGGCGGCCGCAGGGGCCGCCGGCCTGGGCGAATCGGTTCCGGGCGCGCTCAGGCGCCCCGAAGCAGATTCTCGATGAAGAGCCGGCCGGCGCGGATGTCGGCGACGCGCTGGTTGCCGGCCTCGCGCTCGAAGCAGAGCCAACCCGGGAAGTTGGCATCGGCCAGGGCGGTGAGGAAGGCGGGCCAGTTGACCTGGCCGGTTCCGACGGTCACCTCCTCGCCCCAGGTCCCCGGCACGCGGGTCACCAGGGCGTCTTTCACATGCACGCCCTTGACCCAGCCGCCCACCACGCGCAGCGCCTCGACCGGATCGCCGTTGTTGTAGAGGAGCATGTTGGCGGGGTCGAAGTTCACGCAAACGTTCGGTTCATCGAGATGCTGAAGAAACTCCTGCAACGCGGGCGCCGTCTCCTGGCCGGTCTCGCAACCCAGCGTCAAGCCGTGGCCGGCAAACAGCCGGGCCACCTCGCGCACCCGCTTGATCAGCTTGGCGAAGCTGGGATCCTTGGGATCATGGGGCAGGAAGCCCGCGTGGAACATGACGTACTTCAGCCCCAGCCGCGCGGCGGTCTTGACCGTGGTTTGGGCGTTGGCCCAGTTTTGCTCCCAGGTGCTGTCCGGAACCAGGCCCCCGGTGATGCGGATGGTCTCGAGGGTGGTGTAGTCTTCGCCGACGCAACGGAACATGCCGGAGACAGGGGTGATGCCCTCGCGCGCGAACAGCTCCGGGGCGGCATCCCAGACGCCCGGCTGCTCGCGGAAGGGGTCAAGGTCCAGTTGCACGCGGCTCAGGCCGATCTCCTTGAGCTGCTGAACCAGTTGGGCCGGGTTGGCGGGCTGCAACGACCAACTGCACACGCCCAGCCGGGAGAGAAAGGGTTTGGTGGTATCGGGTAATTTCATAAGCGTTGTGGCGAGGATGGCTTCCGGGACGGCGCTTTTCAAGCCCATTCCCCGGGGCAGCGCTCGTGCGGATGCTCCGGGTAAACGCTGGGCGCGTGGCCTCCGGCTGCGGCCATTTCGTCCTCGCGCTTGAAGATGGAGCCGCAGTCTTTGGCCATGGCCTGGAGCTTGAGGGCGTCAGCCTCGGTGGCGGGCCGGTAGGCCAGGCCCGCCTCGATGGCCTTGGCCTGCAAATCCATCCAGGCGGGAGGGAACCCCATCACCAGGCCCGGGAGAGACAGCGTCCAGCGATAGGCCAGGTTGATGTCCTCCTGGGTTTCGAGCGGGCGATACCACCATTTGCGGGTGCGCTCGGCCCCCTGGGGCCAGGCCCCGGAGTTGATGGTCTTGATCGAGAGCACGGCCGCCCCTTTCTCCTTCGCCAGGGCCAGGACCTCCCTGGCAAAGTCGCGCGTGTAGTATTCCACGTAGCTCACGGGGAACATCACCGTGTCAAAGGCAAAGCCGCGCAAGGCGGCCAGGGCGGCCTTGGTGCTGTGCGCCGAGAAACCGATGGCGCGGATTTTGCCCTCCTCCTTCGCCTTGAGGAAGGTCTCGAGGGCGCCGCCCTCGCCCAGGGCGGTCTTGACCTCGTCGGGCTTGACGAGGTGATGCATCTGGTAAACGTCGAAGTGGTCCGTCTTGAGGCGTTGGAGCGAGCGCTCCAGTTCCTCGCGGGCGCCGGCCTTGTCGCGCTTTTTCGTTTTACAGGCCAGGAAGTATTCGCTGCGCTTCAGGTTCTGGAGGGCCACGCCCAGCTTGTCCTCGCACTTGCCGTTGTCGTAGGCGGGGGCCACGTCGTAGTAGTTCAAGCCCTTGTCGAACGCGGCCTTCACGTGGGTGTTGCTCTGCTCCTGGTCCTGATGCATCAGGCCGAAGGCCGAGAACCCCACCACCGAGACTTTGAAGCCGGTCCGGCCGAGCGGGCGCAGGGGCATCGTGCCGGAAGGGGCGGCGGCCGCTTCGGCTTCCGAGACCAGCGCCGGGGCCACGCCCATGGCCATGCCGCCGGTCACTCCGCCCACCACTTTGAGAAAGGAACGTCGTTTCATGGTTCGATTTGTTTTCTTGGGTGAAGGTCGCGCGCCGCTCAACTGGCGATGATCTTGTCCATGCGCGCGGCCAAATCCTTGAGCCCCTCGGGGCTGCCGCCTCCGCCCTGTTCGGCGATCAGCCACCCGGTGTAGCCGACTTCATCGAGGGCTTTCATGATCGCCGGCCAGTCGTTGTCGCCATCGAGCAGGGCGGCGTCGAACCCGGCCCATTT
>JAKLEJ010000423.1 GCA_022711695.1 Verrucomicrobiota bacterium
TAACGGCCGCGGGCCGGGCCAGGAATACCGCGGCCGGCGCGACAAGCGCGGACGCGGTCGGCGCGATGGCCGGTCAGACCGCGGCCGGCCGGCTGACGAAGCGGCGCCGCAGAGCCGGCCCGGAGGCGGGGACGTGGTGCCGGTGCTGCCGGTGAACATCGCCAAGCTCCAGGCGATGTCGATGAACGATCTCAACCAGATGGCCCGCGAGCTGGGGATCGAGAACTTCGGCACCATGCGCAAGCACGAGGTCATCTTCCACGTGCTGGAGAAGAACGCCCAGCGCAGCGGAGTCATGTTCTCCGAAGGCGTCCTGGAAGTGCTCGACGAGGGCTTCGGCTTCCTGCGCTCCCAGAGCTTCAACTACCTGCCTTGCCCCGAGGACGTTTACGTTTCCCCCTCGCAGATTCGCCGCTTCAACCTCCAGACCGGCAACGTCGTCGCCGGCCAGATCCGGCCGCCCAAGGAGAAGGAGAAGTTCTTCGCCCTGCTCAAAGTCGAGGCCGTGGACGGGGAAGACCCGGACAAGGCCAAGGACAAGACGCATTTCGACAACCTGACGCCGCTGTTCCCCAACCGCCGGTTCATTCTCGAGACGGCGGCCGACGAGCTGTCCACGCGCGTGCTGGACCTGGTGTGCCCGATCGGCAAGGGCACCCGCGGGCTCATCGTGGCCCCGCCACGGACCGGGAAGACGGTGCTGCTGCAGAAGCTGGCCAACGCCATCATCAAGAACAACCCCGAGTCCTACCTGTTCATCCTGCTGATCGATGAGCGCCCGGAGGAAGTGACCGATATGGAGCGCACCTGCAAGCCGGCGGAGGTCATCGCCTCGACCTTCGACGAGCCGCCCGAGCGCCATGTGCAGGTGGCCGAGATGGTCATCGAAAAGGCCCGCCGCATGGTCGAGCACAAGCGCGACGTGGTCATCCTGCTGGACTCAATCACCCGCCTGGCCCGGGCCTACAACACCGTCCAGCCTCACTCCGGAAAGATTCTTTCCGGCGGCGTGGATGCCAACGCCCTCCACAAGCCCAAGCGCTTCTTCGGCGCCGCCCGCAACATCGAGGAAGGCGGCTCCCTCACCATCATGGCCACCGCCCTCGTGGACACCGGCAGCCGCATGGATGAGGTCATCTTCGAGGAGTTCAAGGGCACCGGCAACATGGAGGTGCACCTCGACCGGGCCTTGGTGGACCGCCGCATCTTCCCCTCAATCAACATCGAGCGCTCCGGCACCCGCAAGGAGGAGCTGCTCTACCACCCGGACGAATGCTCGCGCGTGGTCATTTTGCGCCGCGCCCTCACCGGGGTGCCGCCGGTCGAAGCCATGGATCTGCTGCTCGGCAAGCTCAAGAAGAACCGCACCAACATCGAGTTCCTGCTCGGCATGAGCGTTTAGCCCGCCTCGAGCGCCGGCTCCGTTCTGGAGGGGAGAAAGCCCCGGCGGCAACGCGGGCGTCCCGGGCCTCCCGGGTCTGTGCGTGAGCGCTTCGGGTCAGCTCGCCAGCGCCGTGTCCACCGAGATCAGGCGCTGGGCCGCCTGGCTCAACTGCAAGCGCAAGCCGTCCCGCTCTTCGAAGAGTTGGTCCTGCTGGCGGGTGCGCTCGGCCAGTTGCGCCGACATCCGTTCCAGCTCTCCCCGCGCTGCGGCGGTCTCGAGTTCGAGGGTCCGGCGCCGCGCGCGCTCCGCTTCCAGTCGCGCCCGCGCTTGCGCCAGCTCCGCCTCCAGCGAGATCACTCTCTCGCCCGTCCCGCTCAACTGCATTCGCAGGCCGTCCCGCTCCTCCAGCAGTCGCTCCTGATCGATGGTTACGCTCTTGGTCATGCGCATTCCCAGTTCCTGGTCGGATATCGGCCATTTCCGGCTCGGGCTGAAGCGGGCGGCGGCGGGGAGGCGCAGGGATGCCGGCCGCCGGGCGGGGCCTCAGGCCGCGGCAGGCCCGGGCGGCATCAGCCGAAGAGCCAGAGGATCACTGGAAGGACAAAGACCAGGTACAGGGCCGTGTTGACCACAAAGAGCACCGAGGCCTCGCGGGGGCGGAGGTCGAACATGTTGGCAACCGCCACCGTGGTCACCGAGGTGGGCACGAACGCTTCGATCACGAACACGTTCCAGCGCAGGTCCTTGATCGGCCAGGGCGTCAGCCAGGTCAGCCACGCCAGCCCCAGCCCCGCCGCCGCGCACAGCCCAAAGCGAACCGCCGCCAGCCACAGATGGCTGCGCCACATCGGCAGCACCCGCGAGAAATGCAGCCGCAGCCCGATCCCGAAAAACGCCAGGGGAGTGACGGTATAGACCAGGCTGTCCACCAGCCGCCACCGAACAATCTGCTCGGGGCGGGGGACCGACAGGGCGGAGAGGAGGATGGCCGCCGCCACCACCGGGAGCCCCATCGATCGCCAATCGAGCAGGCTTCGGCGCATCAGGACTCCCAGCGATTCGCTGTGAGTGACTCCTGCGTAGCGGCGCGCCAGCGGATACATCACCAGCGTCATCAGCGCCATGAACAGCAGGATGTAGATGTTCGCCAGGCCCATCCCCGGCTCGCCATAGAGCAGATACAGGACGAATGCGCCCATGGTGAACCCGTTGTTCCCCACCCCGCCGGCCAGGCCCAGCAACCCCTGCTCCCGCCGATCCGCCGTCACCCACGGCGCCAGGGCCAGCGAAACGAAGATCATCGCCACCGCGTGCGCGGCGGCCATCACCGGCAGAATCGCGTCGCTGCCGCGCAAGGGCGTGCCCCACACGCTCAGAAAGGCCACCAGCGGATACCCAAACACCCCCACGAAGGTCATGATCCGCTCCGCCGCCCTGTCCTCCAGCAGATCCAGCTTGCGACAAAGATAACCCCCCGCCGTGGCGCAGACCACCACCGCGGCTGTGATTGCGAATTTGAAAGCCAGATCGGACATGCAAGCGAATGAAGACTCGAGGGCGGCCGACGGCGGACCCGGGCGCGCGCAGGAGGCTGGACGACCCCGGTTTCAGGGCGGCTCCGATGCCGGCGCGGTCGGATGCCTTACGCCTTCTTGAGCTTCGGACCCGCGGGGGTGTCCTCGATCAGCCAGCCTTTCTCTTTCATCTCGGCCCGAATCTGGTCCGCGAGCTTGAAGTTCTTCTGCTTGCGCGCCTCCTGCCGTTGGCCAAGGAGAGCCACGATCTCGGCCGGCGCCTCCTCCCCGGCCTTGGCGCCCAGCCCCAGCACCGAATCCACCGCGGTCCAGGCGGCCAACGCCGAGGCGGCCTGAACGGGCGACATCTGGCCGGCCGCCAGCGCCCGGTTGCAGTCGCGCACCCACTCGAACACCACCCCCCAGCCGGCGGACACGTTCAGATCTTCGTCCATCGCCGCGGTGAAGCGCTCCACCAGCCCCGCCTCCGGCGCTCCCTCGGTCTGCCCCGCCCGCTCGCGCAATTTCGAGACGCACTCGTCCAGGCGTCCCAGCGCCGCCCGGGCGCTCTCCAGCCCTTCGAGAGTGAAGTTGAAGGTCTCGCGGTAATGGGCCGAGAGCAGCAGATGGCGGATTTCCCGGCCCTGGAAGCCCTTTTTCAGGAGATCCCGCAGGGTGAAGAAGTTCCCGAGGGACTTGCTCATCTTGCGTCCTTCCACGAGCAGGTGGGCGGCGTGGAGCCAGTATTTCACAAAACGCCGGCCCGGCGCCGGCGGACACGCGCCTTCGCTCT
>JAKLEJ010000424.1 GCA_022711695.1 Verrucomicrobiota bacterium
GGCCGCTTGCGCCGCCGCCGGGGCGCAGCGCCCCAACGTCCTGATGATCGCGATCGACGATCTGAACGACTGGGTGGGATGCCTGGGGGGCCATCCCCAGGCGGGCACGCCGCACATGGATCGACTGGCGTCGCGGGGGGTGGTGTTCCTCAACGCCCACGTTCAGTCTCCCCTCTGCAATCCCTCGCGGGCCAGCCTGCTGACCGGGCTGCGGCCGTCCACCACCGGGATCTACGGCCTGGCCCCGGGCATCCGGGCGGTGCAGACGCTCAGGACCTGGACCACACTGCCGCAGCACTTCTCCC
Source organism: Verrucomicrobiota bacterium (assembly GCA_022711695.1). Lineage (GTDB taxonomy): Bacteria > Verrucomicrobiota > Verrucomicrobiia > Limisphaerales > JACRJZ01 > JACRJZ01. The sequence goes on from JAKLEJ010000424.1 coordinate 306, forward strand.
GCAACGGCTATTTCACGGCGGGATTCGGCAAGGTTTACCACGACGGTTCGATCGCGCCGAAGGACCGCACCCACGAGTTTCAGGTGTGGGGGCCGGCGCCCGGCATGCCCTACCCGCCGCGGAAGTTCGTGACCACGCCCGACAACATGAAAGCGATGGACTGGGGCGTATTTCCGGAAGACGACCGCGAGCAGGCAGATTGGAAGATCGCGGATGCGGCGATCGCGCAGTTGCGGGCGCTGCCGCAAGGCCAGCCGTTCTTTGTGGCGGTGGGGTTCCGGCTGCCGCACGTTCCCTGTTTCGCTTCGCAGAAGTGGTTCGACGCGTTCCCGGACGATGGCCGCCTGGCGCTGCCGCCGCATCTCGAGAACGACCGGGACGACACGCCCCCGTTCTCCTGGTATCTGCACTGGCGGCTGCCCGAACCCCGGCTGAAGTGGCTGATCGGCGCCCACCAATGGCGCCCCCTGGTGCGCGCCTACCTGGCCAGCACCGCGTTCATGGACAGCCAGATTGGGCGGGTGCTCGAGGCGCTGGACGCGAGCAATGCGCGGAGCAACACGGTGGTGGCGCTGTGGTCGGACAACGCGTGGCACCTGGGGGAGAAAGGCATCACCGGCAAGAACAGCCTGTGGGAACGCTCGACACGCGTGCCGCTGATCTTTGCGGGCCCGGGCATCAGCCGGGGCGGACGCTGCGCGCGGCCGGCGGAACTGCTCGATATCTACCCCACCCTGGCGGAGCTGTGCGGATTGCCCGGCCGCGACGGCCTGGAGGGACACAGCCTGGTCGCGCAGTTGAAGGACGTCTCGGCGGCGCGCCCCTGGCCGGCCATCACCACTCACAACGTGGGCAATCACGCGGTCCGCTCCGAGCGCTGGCGCTTTATCCGTTATGCCAACGGCTCGGAGGAACTTTACGACCTGCGCGCCGATCCCCACGAGTGGACCAACCTCGTCGGACAGGCCGCGCTGGCCGGGGTTGTGCGGGAGCACGCGCGCTGGATGCCGACGGTCAATACCCCGCCCGTCCCGGGAAGCGCCAGCCGGGTTCTGACCCAGACAAACGGGGTTTGGTTCTGGGAGGGCAAGGCGATCGACCCGGCGGACGGCCCCGGAAACTGATGCGGGGGGCGCGCCAGCGGAACGCGGCAGACACGACCGCCGACGGCGAAAGGCGCAAGGCCACGAGCGAAATCCGGTCAAGAATAGCCATGGTTCGGTCAAATTCGGTCATTTGCCAGGAGGGCCGGGTCTGCTAGGCTGAACCCCGTCGCCGGCCATCGGCGCACAACCACAGGACAAGCAGAAAGACTCAAGATGGAGAACAAGAGACTGGTCGAGAAGGACCCCAAGCTGGGCAGAAACGAATTGATTGTGATCACCGGCGCGGGCGGTTTCATTGCCGGGAACCTGGTGAAGTATTTTCTGAAGAAGGGCTTCACGCGCATCCGCGCCGTGGACAAGAAGCCGCTGCGCGAATGGTATCTGCGCAACGCCGGGGTGGAGAACCTCTGCCTGGATGTCAGCCAGGAGGCCAACTGCCACCGGGTCTGCGAGGGAGCGGTCGAGGTGTACAACCTGGCGGCGGACATGGGCGGGATGGGGTTCATCGAGCGGTTCCGCATCGAGTGTCTGCGCAGCATTTTGATCAACACGCACATGATCGAGGCGGCCTGCCGGGCGGGGGCGCGCCGCTACTTCTTCGCCTCGTCGGCCTGCGCCTACAACGTGCTGCTGCAGCAGGATCCGAACGTGCGCGCCCTCAAGGAATCCGACGCCTATCCCGCGATGGCCGAGCGCGGCTACGGCTGGGAGAAATTGATGAGCGAGATGTTCTGCCAGGAGTATTGGGCCGAGCGCGGCCTGAAGACGGCCATCGCCCGGTTCCACAACGTCTATGGGCCGCACGGCACGTGGGACGGGGGGCGGGAGAAGGCCCCGGCGGCGCTCTGCCGCAAGGTCATCGAGGCGATCGACAAGCAGGACCTGAACATCACCCTGTGGGGCGACGGCCATCAAACGCGCAGCTTCATGTATATCGACGACTGCGTGAAAGGCATCGACATGATCATGCACTGCGACAAGCTGATCGCCACCCCGATCAACCTGGGCTCGGACGAACTCGTGTCCATCAACGACCTGCTGTCGAAGGTGGAGAAGATCGCCGGCGTGAAGCTGAAGCGGCACTACGATCTGAACGCGCCGCGCGGCGTGGCCGGCCGCAACAGCGACAACACCTTCATCAGGCAGATGCTGAAGTGGGAGCCCGACACCCCACTGAACAAAGGGTTGGCCGCCACCTACCAGTGGATCCGGGAGCAATACCGAAGGCGCAAGGAAGGCAAAGCGGTGGTGGAATAGCGGCCGCCCCGGCATTGGAAGACCTCGCCGACCATGCGCCCTTCAGCATCGTCACTCGCACCCGGCTGCCGAACAGCCAGGCGTTCCGAACGCGCCGGGCCGGGCGGCCCGGGAGGGCGCATGCCTCGATCGCTGGGCCGGGTTCTCGGCCGGATTCCCTACCGTGTGGCGCTGGCAGGCGGATGGATCGACCAACCGTTCGTTTCGAGGCTCAACCCGCAACCGCCGGGGTCGATGGTGGTCGTGAGCATCGAGCCGCAGTTCTGGTTCATGGAGCGGGCCGGCCTGGCCACCGGCACCCGGGCCGTTGCCCTGAAGCGGTGGAAGGGCCGTTTTCCGAAGCGCGCCCCGGCCGTTCTGGTCCAAGAGCTCTACGAGGCCGAGAACCGGGGCAAGGCCGAGCCGAGCGGCTCGCAGGACATGATCGGCCTGATCTACCCGGGCATCAACCGGCTGGACTACGATTACGCGGCCAACGGGGGGGTGTTTCCGAGTCACATCGAAACGATCCGCAGCCATCGCGCGGTCCGCTGGCTGGAGAACGTGCTGCACATCCTGCCGGTGGGGCCCCGCCCGCCCGGCTACGGCCCGCTGGGCGAGAAACATCTCTCGCCGCGCTGGATTGCGCGGCTGGGCCGGAGCGGCCGGGATTGTTTCGAGGCCATCGGCCGGACGGACCTGGAGGCGCTGGGGGCCTCGCTCAACGAGTGCATGAAATGCTGGGAGTTCCTCCTGCCCCAAACTCTCCGGCACCCGACGATCCCCACCGATCTGAAGGGCCTGCTGGCGGCTTACCAGGCTGAATACCCCGGGGCGATGTATTCGGGCTGCGGCGGCGGCTACCTCTATGTGGTGTCGAATCGCCCGGTGCCCGGGTCGTTCCAGGCGCGAATCCGCGCTGCGGCCTGACCCCAACCCACCCCTCCCATGGCCAAACAAATCGTGGTCTGCGGCGTGTTCGACGATATCCGCTCGGGTCATCTGCGTTTTCTCGAAGAGGCCGCCAAACTCGGGGAGTTGA
>JAKLEJ010000425.1 GCA_022711695.1 Verrucomicrobiota bacterium
CAACTCGGTGGCATCGCCCACAAGCACCTGCACGGGTAGGGCGGCCGCGGGATCGCTGTTGCGGCGCACGGTAGCCCAGAGTGTGGCGCCTTCCGCGCATTGTGCGGCCGAGACGCTCAGGGTGAGAGCCGCCGGAAGCAAGGTGGGGCTGGCGGCGGCCGCAGTGTTGTTGGATTCGTCGGATTCGAACACGTCCAGGCGGATGTCGGTGGCCGCCAGGAAGAGAAGCGGGCCGGCCCGGGTGTCGGCCGGCAGCACCACCGCCTGCGTCCTGGTCAGGCTGGCGCCGGCTTCGATCGCGTTGGTGACGGTGAACTCGGCCAGCGAACGCGCCCCGGAGACGGCATTCGACACCAGCACCGTCTCGCGCCACACGCCGGATGCGATGGCGGCCCCGAGGTTTGTTACCGTCCAACTTAGGCTCAGCGGCTCGTCCAATCGCGCCTCGGCGGGCGTCGCCACTTCCATCACCGCCAGGTCCGGCAACGGCGGGTAACTGAGCGAGAACGGCGCGGACCGCTGGTTGTTCGATTCGTCGGACTCGGGCTGGGTGGAAGCGGAGTCCGCGGCGGTCACCAGGCGATAGTCTCCAGGCGGCCAGGCGTGGCTCAGGGGGAGCATCACCGTTTCGCTCCGCTGATAGCCCGCGCCTGGGGCTAGAGGCATGATATCGGCGGCGGCCCGGGCTGCCAGGAGCAGTGCCCCGGGGCCGGCGTTGGTGGTTGCCGAAAGATAGAGCCGGTCGGTCCAGTTGACCGCCGCCGGGCCTGTGCCCCGGTTCGTGACCGCCCAGGTGACCGTGATCGAACTGCCCGCGATGCCGCTGGAGGGCGCCGAAAAGGAGTGTAGAACCAGGTCCGCCGCCTGGATTTCTGTCGCGCCGCCCGCCAGGACGAGGTTGTTGGTCTCATTGCTCTCGAACACGGCGTCGGATGTGTCCGCTTGCAGCCCCGCGTAGCGCAGGCCGGATTGGCCCGCCGGCAGGATGACGGATTGGGTGAACAGGAGGGACTGCCCGGGGGCGAGGGCCGTTGCCTGGCCGAAGGTCGTCAGCGGCTGCAGGCCCGCGCCCAGTTGGTTTGAACACAGCACCAGCCGGTTTTGCCATGGCAGCATGGCCCAGGCAGCGCCGGCATTGCTCAGACTTCCCACAAACTGAACCGGCTGGCCCATTTGCGCCACTGCGGGCCAGTCCAGCAACAGCGGCACAAGGTCGGACAGAAAGACACTGAGGCCGCTGTTGAAGGTCTCCTCCATGGGATTGCCCGCCAGGTCCAGCACTGCCGGGCCGAGGGCGATCGAGTAATCGCCGGCTGGCAGCGGCTGGGCAAAACGAACCCGCCACGTGTTGCTCGAGGCCGCCTGGATTTGGGCAACCTGGAGCGTCATCGGTCCTGAAATGAGAAGGTCATTGGTCCCAAAGGAAGCGCCGTCGATGGCCGAATCGAAGACGAAGTCCAGGTAATCCGTTCGGTTCGAGGAAACGCCCGCCGGCGACATCCTCGCAATCCGGGCGCCAAGGGTGTCAATGGTGACGGTCAGGCTGGCCTGAACCGGGTTGCCTTGGGCAGGCACGAAGCGGGCCTGGGCCGCGTGAACGCCATTGCTCCAGGGCCCGGCGCGGAACGTGAACGTCCCCGCGGCGCTGTTGGTCTGGATTTCGTCCGCGAGCCCCTCGCCGGTGTGGTCGAATTCGATGCGCCCGCGCTTGCTCACGGTCACATCGAAGTCGGGCATGGTGTTGCGGGTGAGGTTGTCTGTGGCCGAGACGCCCGTATCGCTGACGGCGCGCAGGTCGATGGCCACAGTGGTGGGGGAGGGGAGGATGCTGATGCGGACCCAGGCGGTGTTGCTGGCCCCGGCGGCGTCCTGCCCCACCGCCAGGAGCCGATGCGCGCCTGCGGTGAGGTTGCTCAGCAGCAGCGAAGGCCCCTCGCCGAGCGGGCCGTCCAGGTCCGACGCCCACCAGAAGCGGTAGGGCGCCGCGCCGCCGCTGGGCGTCACCTCCAGCGCCACGGGCGATTCCTCGAGAAACGCGGCGCCATTGGTTGGCGAGAGGATGGTCAGGCGCAGCAGATTGGTGGGCCCATTGGTGGTCAGCAGCGTGAGGTTGGTCGAGGTGTAGAGCGCCTGGAGTGACGTGCCTCCTTCCAGGTTCAGTCCGCCGATTCCCGCGAAGCTTCCCTGCCGGAGACCCCAGGAGAGAACGGCAAAACTCTCGCCAAAGTTCGGCTGAAAGCCATCCACCATCGTCACGTTGAGCAAACCGTCCAGTTTGGCTGTGCCCGTCACACGCAGACGGTCATACTGGGTGTCCGGCGCTACGCCGCCGATCTCGATGTTCACCGCGCCCAGGTTGGTGAGCGAGCCGCTGATCGTCAGCAAGCCGGGCGACGCGCCGGGGATGATGTCGCCCCGGTTGAACACGTTGGCCGTGACCGTGCCCGACCCCGTCAACTCGCCTCCGAGGATGTTCAGTGGCAAAGGCGTGACCACCAGCGCGCCGCCGCCGAGCGTCGTCCTGCCCCCCGTCTGTTGATAGGCGCTGGTGTCGAATCGGAGCGTCCCCCGGGTGGCCTCCACAATGCCCTCGTTGTAGAAGGCCATATCCTCAAAATAGGTGATTCCAGTGCCGCCGCTCTTCACCACCGCGCCCGAGTTAAAGAAGGCCGGCAGGGTCCCCGAACCGTTCCACCGGAATCGAGTGTCGTTGACGATTTCCCAGGTCCCGCTGTTGGTCACCATTGCCCCGCTCTGGCCATAAATCGATCCCGGATTCGTCCAGACCGCCGTTCCGGCGTTGTGCAGCACCCGCTGGCTCAACGTCACCGCGTTATACTGCGGCGCGCCGATCCACAACCGCCCCCCCGCCGGCACCACCGTCCGCCCCACCCCCGCCATCGTCCCCACCGTCCATGTCAGATTCGTCACCACCACCTCGTTCGTGCCCGCAAGCGTGCCGTTGTTCAACGCCAGCGAGCCGATCAGCGCCGGCCCGTTGAAGGTTCCACTGCCGGTCCATGTGACCGCCCCCAGCTCGCCGGGCCCATTGAAGACCGCGCTCCCGCTCACGCTCCCGGCCCCCAACGCTTTCACCAGTCCCTGGAAAGTGGCGTTGCCCGACACGCTCACGCTGCCGGCCCTCACCTCCTGCCCAAACACCGCCGTGCCGCCCACCGTCAGCGCCCCGCTCAACTCCACCGGTGCGTTGAGGGTGCTGTTGTTGCCCGAAACCAGCGTCAGCGCCCCCCCGCCTAGCTCGCCTCCCTGGAACGTGAAGACCCCGCCGGCTTGCACCCGGCCGGCCCCGCTGATCACGCTGTCCTGGGCCGCGTGCGTGCCCCCGCTCAGATACAGCGTCGCATTGGTGGCCACCTCGAAATTGCCGCGGTGGGTTCCCCCGTAGGCCAGTTCCAGGGTCCCCTTGAGCACCTGCACCACTCCCAGATTGCTGAAGGAGGTGTCGTCAAACGAGGTGGTTCCGGCCCCGCCGCTCTTCACCACCGTGCCCCCGTTGTAGAAGGCCGGCCGAACTCCGTTGCCGTTCCACCGAAACACACTGTCGTTGACGATTTCCCAGGTCCCGCTGTTGGTCACCATTGCCCCGCTCTGGCCATAAATCGATCCCGGATTCGTCCAGACCGCCGTTCCGGCGTTGTGCAGCACCCGCTGGCTCAACGTCACCGC
>JAKLEJ010000426.1 GCA_022711695.1 Verrucomicrobiota bacterium
CTGATGACCCTCTCGCTGAAACGAACCAACGCCGCCCCCCAACTCACCCAGCCCTACGGCGCCACGCAGGGTTTGCTCTATCACGACGTCAACACCCGCGCCAATCCCGCCTACCTTTTCATCAACGCGTTCCTGACCGATTCTTCGAAAGACCAGACGATTCCGCATGCGGCGATCGCCCAGGTGGCGATCGCGTCGCTGCCGCCGGAGTCGATCGTCCCGGTGATCCTGGTGCAGCCCCAAGCCCAGGCCGCGTTGGTCGGCGGAAGCGCCACGTTCGAGGTGACCGCCGATGGCGCGGCGCCCCTGGCCTACCAATGGCAGTTGAATTCGAACAACATCCCCGACGCCACCAATGCCTCGATCGCCCTGCCCAGCCTGCAGGCGGCGCAATCGGGCTACTATCGCTGCGTTGTCACCAACGAGCACGGCGAGGCCCGCAGCGCAGACGCCCTGCTCACGGTCACCCCGCTGGTCAGTTCGGGGGCCATGACAAACCTGTGGCGCCTGGCGCCGGGCAGCCGGCCTTACCTGACGGCCAACGACACTCAGCGGGGACTGACCCACAACGCCACGGGCAACAGCCTTCTGCTGGTCAGCCGGGCGGACGGGACCAATGTGTATGTGCTGGATGCCGAGACCGGGGCGGATCTTCATGTTCTGGACGTGACCGGCGTGAGCGGCGGCACTTACAGCCTGAATGCGATCGCCGCGGCGGAGGACGGGGCCGTTTACGCTGCCAACCTCACCTTGAACGGGTCCGCGGATTCCTTCCGGATCTACCAGTGGGAGTCGGACGCGGCAGGCTTCGCCCCGGCGCTGGCCTACTCCGGGAACCCTGGCGGCGCCGACCGCTGGGGCGACACCCTGGACGGGCGCGGGCAGGGCACGGAGACGCAGATTTTGGCCACCAGCCGCAACGGGACCAACGCCGTGATCTTCACCACGGACGACGGCTTCCACTTCAGCGCCCACCTGATTGCCACAGACGCCCTTGCGGGCGATATGGGGCTGGGCGCTGTGTTCGGCGCGGGCAACACCTTCTGGACCAAGTCGTCCAGTCGGGCTTTGCGCGAGATTCAGTTTGACCTCGGCACGGGCAAGGGCGTGACTTTGACCAACTACGGCGCCGCTGCCTTTCCAAACTCGGTTTACGTCATCGGACTCGACCCGGCCATGGGTTTGCTGGGCGGCGTGTCCATCGAAAACCCCGACAACCTGCGGCTTTACAGCATTGCCGACCGAACGGTGGCCCCGCAACTCCTGGACCAGGAGCTGTTTGCCACCGACAACCCGAACGCCAACGGCACGGGGGCGGTGGACTTTGGATTCAAGCGGCTCTACGCGCTCGATTCCAACAACGGGCTGCTGGCCATGGCATTGCCCGACCCCGTGGAACAACCGCGGCTTGGCATCGAGCGCAACGGCAGCTTTGTCACGCTCACCTGGTCCGGCGCCTTCATCCTGCAGTCCTCGACCAACGTCGCTGGAGGCTATGCCGACGTGCCGGGCGCGGTCAGCGGCCATGCCGAGGACACCACCGGCCAGCCGCGGAAGTACTACCGGCTGCGCAATTGAGCCGCAGCGCCGCGCCGTCAGGCGGCGGGGGGCCGCTTGCGCAACAGCGGAGCGGCGATGCCCACGGCCAGCAGCGCTCCGCCCAGCGCGCAGACGATGGTCGCGCCTGTGGGCAGGTCGTATTTGTAGGAGGCGAACAGGCCCGCCAGGCCTGACGCGATCGCCAGCAGCCATCCCAGAGCCAGCATCAGGCCCAGCGAGCGGGTCAGCAGGTTGGCGCAAACCGCCGGCACGATCAGGTAGGAGAAAGTCAGCAGCACGCCCCCGATCTGCACGAAGCTGGTCACCACAATCCCGAACAGGGCGTAGAAGAGAAAATCCCACCCGCGATCCTCGATCGAGGGCGCGGCGCCGGCGGCGTGGTTGAAAGAGAGGGCCAGGAATCGCTTGCGGAACACGTAGTGCGCCAGGGCCACCAGGCTGAACATGAGAAAGGTCTTCACGACCGGCCCCGGGCCGACCAGGAGCACGTCACCGACCAGGGTGCGCTTAAGCGCCTCGTTGCCCTCGGCGGAACGGCTGAGAATCAGCAGCGAAGCGGCGGCGGCCACCACGTAAACGATCCCGATCAGCGCCTCCTGGGGCACGCGGCCCCGCCCCACATTGCGGGTGAAGGTGAAGATGGCCGCGCCGATGAGGGTGAAGCCCAACGACCACAGATACGAGTCGCTGATCTCCATGGTGAGCGGCCCGTGCGAGGTCTGAAGGAAGAGGGGAATCTGCCAGGTGTGGGCGTGGGCGCCGAAGCTGATGCAGAAACAGGCCCCCAGGGCGGCGACCTGGGCCAGGGCCAGATCCACGAAGATGATCTCACGCCGGACAATGTGCAGCCCCAGATAGACCAGGATGCCGGGCAGCGCCAGGCTGGCGATCAGCGGCCATTTCATCACCTCCAGGGCCAGTTTGAGTTCGTCCATAGTCGTTCCTTTGTCGGCGCAGTCATCGGCTGGTGTCCGCCAGGGCCTTGACCAGGGCCTGGACCACCGAGCCGATCCAGTCCAGGTAGCTCTCGGTCGCCTGGCTTCCGCCAGGAAAGGCGGCTGCATCCACGACCACCCCGCCTGCCAGGCCGGCCACGGTTTCGGCGGTCTTTCGGTTCACATAAGGCTGCACGAGGATCACCTTGAGGCCCTCTGTCTTCATTCGGCCCACCACCTGGGTGAGGTGGGACGCCGAGGGCGGGAGGCCCGGCTTGGGCTCGAGGAACACGTCCATCTTCAGTCCGAAGCGGCTGGCAAAATACAGCCAGTAGTTGTGATAAGTGACGATATGGCGTCCCTGCCACGGCTTGAGGCTCTGCTCCCACTCGGCCAAGCGCGCCTGCAGACGCTCCTCAAAGCGCTTCAGGTTGGCCTGAAAGTGAGCGGCGGAGGCCGGCTCCAGTCGGCTGAATGCGTCCGTGACGTTCCGCGCGATGGTCCGGCCGTTGAGCGGGTCGCTCGAGTAGTGGGGATTGCCGTGGGCATGGAGATCGCCCTGCGAACGGTCCAGGCTGGATGGCGCCTCCAGCAGGGCGATGCCCCTGGAGCAGGAAATCCGGCCCGGGCTGCCCTCGGCCAGTTTGGGGTTGCGGGCGCCGCTGAGCAACGGCCCCAGCCATCCGATTTCCAGTTCGGCCCCCCCTTCGAGCAGAGCATCGGCCCGGTTCATCTTGACGATGAAGCTGGGCTTGGCCTCGACAAAGTGCGGATCCTCGGTGGGCCGGGCCAGGGTGACGATTTCAACCCGGTCCCCGCCAATCTCTCGAGCGATGGCGGCCAGATCCGGGGTGGTGGCGACGACGTTCAGGCGCGCCTGCGCGGGGAGAACCGGCAGCGCGGCAAGGAATAGAGCGTGCAGCAGTTTCATGAGGCGTGCCCTGGTTAGAACTTGTGGGCCGCGTGCGCGCCCAGCAGAAACTCCAACTGCAGCCACACCGAGTGGTCAGTGCCCGGGTGCTCGCGGCGGTCGTAGTTGTATTGGAGCCTGATCTTGGAGTATTCGGTGGGATACCAGGTGAGATTTGGGGAAAGGCGCCAGCGGGTGTCCCGATCGGGGTCTGGATAGAACGCCGCCGGATCGCCGCTGACCCAGTCGCCCCGCAATGCCGCCACCCATCCGC
>JAKLEJ010000427.1 GCA_022711695.1 Verrucomicrobiota bacterium
TGAGCATCCCGCGGAGCGCCGGGCTGGCTGACCGAACTCGGCGCGCCCCGTGTCCGAAGAGTCGCGAAAAGACCGGCTATCGGGCGGAGACATCCAGGCAGATCATCTGGTTCAGATCGCGCAGGATCAGCCGGCCATCGGCCAGGGCCATCGGGCCCCAGGCGTCCGGACCGCGCAACACCCGGCTTTGCGCGAGCCGCTTCCAGGCGGTGGTGCTGGCTTCGGCCAGGGTCAGCAGGCCGTCGTCGTTCATGGCAAGGAGCAAGCCCTGGGCGATCATGAACGGCCCCAGACCGAACCGGGTGGCCGAACCGCTTTCCCAAACCGGCTTGCCGTTCAGATCCAGGCACACAAACTGCCCATCCGGACGCACCCCGAGGATGTGATTCTCGTAGAGGATGGGAGTGTGCTGCGTGGCGCCAAAAACGTTGGGCTTGAGCTTGAAGAGGGTTTGCGCCTTGAATTTTCCGGCCGCCTCCTCGAGCTGGATCATCATGCTGCCGGCGTTATAGCCCCCGCTGAGGAAGATCCGCCCCTCTCCGACCGCCAGCGGGGCCGGGATGGTGGCCATGCTGATCTTCCAGTCGGGAGTCAGCCAGAGAATCTCGCCGTCGGTCGCCGAGACCCCCGCCACACCGCCGCTGGCGCAATACACGTACATCCGCCGGCCCTTGAACTCCATGGGGGTGAGGGAGGCGTGAGTCATCTGCCACTGCTCCGGGTTGGCCGACTTCCAGACCACCTTGCCCGAGGGCAGGTCCACCGCGATCAGCAGGGCGTCGCCGCCGGTGCCCAGGATCACCCGGTCGCCGTCAATCAAGGGGCATTGGCCGGCGTACCAGGGGGGCACCTCGGTGTTGAACTCGCGCACCAGGTCCAGTTTCCAGCGAAGTTCGCCGGTGCTCATGTCCACGCAGATGACATGGCACTTGGGCCCCAGGGATACGGCGTATGTTTCAGTGATCGCCGGGATGGTGCGCGACATCCCGTGATTGCGTTTGACCTTCACCGGATAGGCGTATCGCCACAACTCCTGGCCGTCGGCCAGCGAAAGACACCGCAGCGCGTCCGATTGGCCCTTGTGGTCGTAGTCGGTGAAGAACACCCGTCCCTTCCAGACAGCGGCCGCGGCGAAACCCTCGCCCACGTCGAGCTTCCAGAGGACCGGCGGGCCGCCGGCGGGCCACGTCCTGGCCAGCGGCGTCTGCTCGCGGCTGATCGCGTCGAGGTTGGGGCCGCGGAACCCGGGCCACACGCCCGAGAACCCTGTGGGGGCCTGCCCGGGGCCGCGCACCAGCTTGCCCTCCCACTGGTTCGTGCCGCCGCCGCCGCTGGCTTCTCCCGCTCGATCCAATCCCGCCACCCGCTGGGCGTGGGGAGCGGGGCCGCGGCCGCTCCACCAAACCACCAGCAGTCCCGCCGCTGCCGCGGCGGCTGCCAGCCAGAGTTTGCCCAGCCATCCGGTATTCATCAGCGCTCTTCCTACACGATGTCGGCGCCATGGCAAGCCTCAAACCTGAATCCGCGCGCAAGCCGCCCTGTCTGCTCGATCCCAGGCGTTCTCCAGCGCGCAGGGGACGGCGAACGCGCGCATCGAGGCCGGTTGGGCGATCGCGGCGGATGCTCGCCGCAGACCGATGCCGGGCAGAAGCCACCGCCGATCAGCCTGCCGCAAGCACTACGAGTCGGCTTCCTTGAAGGCGACCACCTGGTAGATGGAGACGGCGGCGCCAGGCTTGCGCCAGTCGCCAGGCGCGCCGCCGGCTTTCATCGCCAGCCGGTTCAGGAACTCCTCTCTTCGGGGCAGTTGTTCCCAGACCTGCGGCAGAAAGGTGGAGGCGCGTCCCCCCACCTTCAAAACCACGCCGTCCTGGCGCGGCCGCAGCTTGTTCAGCAGGTCCTCCGGCGAGGAGAACTCGAGCGGCCTGGGCTCGGTGAGGACGCTGATTTCGAATTCCAGTCCAGCCAGCTCGGACGCTCGAACCGGCTCGAAGCGGCTGTCATGCAACGCCGCGCTGCGAGCGTTTTCCATGACGGCCCTGAACAGCGGCGCCAAAGGCAGGATGTGTCCGATGCATCCGCGAAGCGCGCCGCCCTGGGTCAAGGTCACGAAGCAGCCCTTCTTCTCGCGAAGCCGGACCGGAACGGTTTGCTCGTCGATCGGCGGCAGGTTCCCGTTCCTCACCGCCTCCTGCGCCGCTCGCCGCGCCAGTTCCATCAGAAAGCGCTTCTCTTCGCGACTGTAGCCCGGGGCCGCGCCGTCGGCGGCGGGGCCGCCCTCGAGTTCGTGAAAGGCGGCAGACGCATCGCCAACCACCCCGCCGGTCTTGTCGCCGGTGGCGTCGCCGCTGGTGCGATAGTCGAGCAACCGCGCTTTCCAGCCTTTGAGGAGATCGAGGTTCATCAGTGTCAGGATCGTCGCCTTGCCGCAGGCTCTTCCGCCGGCCATAACCGACCGAGGTCCAGATGGGTCACGGCCGAGACGCGCCGGGCATCGAGGGTCCTTGCGGTCTCATCGTTAGGATAGTGGCTGAGGTTCGAGCTGGCAATCGGCAATCTCCCGGCGTTCAGCCGCGGCGCCCATCCGCGCGCCGCTTCACTGGGGCAAAGCGGCGTCCGACACATCCCAATGCGCAGCCGGCGGGCGGCGCAGGGGATGAGCGGATTCGGGAAGGAGATCCGGCTTGTTCGCCAGCGCGGCTTTCCGCGATACTGCGGGCCATGAACTCAAGAACGACGGGCGCGGTCCTGCTGGCGTGCTGCCTTTGGGCGCCCAGGTTGTCCGCTCAGACCAACGCCCCGGAGCTGCCTTATACTTTCGAGGGCAATGTCATGGCGCCGATGCGCGACGGCATACAACTGGCCGCGAACCTCTTCAAGCCGAAGCAGGGCGGACCGTTTCCCGTCATCCTGATCCGCACGCCCTACGGCAAGATGGATGCGAAATTCGGCGAAGCCAGGCGCTACTGCGCGGCCGGCTACGCCCTCGTGGCGCAGGACTGCCGGGGGCGCGGCGCCTCGCAAGGCGTGTGGGACCCCTTCCGCCACGACGGCGAAGACGGCTATGACACCCAGGAGTGGGTCGGACGCCAGCCCTGGTGCAACGGGCGCATTGGCACGTCCGGCGGATCGTATGTCGGCTGGACGCAATGGTCCGCCGCGCCCCACGGAAGCCGCTTTCTTGTGTGCATGGCGCCCGTGGTGCCCTTCAGCGACGCCTATCGCGAGATTGTTTACCCAGGGGGCGCATTTCAACTGTCGCTGGCATTTGGCTGGGGGGCGGGGGTGGGCGGCCTCAAGATCGACCCCGCCCGGCTCAAGGACGCTTTCAGCCGCCTGCCGCTGGCCACCTGGGACCAGCAGGGCGGCAAGCAGGTATTCTTCATGCGCGATTGGGTGGCGCATCCCGCCTACGATGACTACTGGAAAGCCCGCGGAATCCAGGGCCGCTTCGACCGGGTGACCGTTCCCGCGCTCAACATCGGGGGCTGGTACGACATCTTTTCGAAGGCCACCTTCGATCACATTGCCCGCGTGCGCCAGAGCTCGACCAACCGGCCGGCGCGCCGCAACCAGTTCGTGGTGATGGGCCCGTGGGGACATGGTGTGGGCGGGCAGAAGCTGGGGGAGCTGGACTTCGGCACCGCGGCAAAGCTT
>JAKLEJ010000428.1 GCA_022711695.1 Verrucomicrobiota bacterium
TCCCGGAGGTTCATGCGGAACAGGACCTGCACAATGAAATGAAACGCCCGGCTGGCGAAGCGGCGCTGGCCGCTTTGCTCCACGTGCAACACGGCCCCCGGCAACCACCGCGAGCCGATGACGCAGTCCACGCCGCCGATGTGTTTTACCAGGTCATGGAACGCGCGCGGGGGCGTTGCGCCGTCGGCGTCCACGTAGCCGATGAGGTCCGCCAGCGGCGCCAGCTTGAGCCCTTCGATCAGGGCGCCGCCTTTGCCGATGGGTTCCGGGAACTCGCGCTCCGACACGGCGGGAAACTCCGCGCCGACCCGCCGCACCACGCCGAGGGTGTTGTCGGTGCAGCCGTTGAGCACCACCACCAGTTGGAACGGGCCGTGGTAATGCTCGTGAAAATAGCGGGCGTAGTCCCGCAGCACCGGTTCGATGCGCAGCTCTTCATTGTAGGCCGGGATCAGGAGCAGCAGGCTGGGCTCGGTCACGCCCCTTAATTAACAGAGCCCCGCCAAAAGGCAACGGCGGAGTAAGCCGGGAACTCAGAGCGTCCAGCGCGCCGGCGCATGGCGCCGCAGGAACCAGACGGTGCCCAGCTTGGCCAGCTCCTCATGGTCCACCGCCTCTTCCACGATGGGGAAGACTTTGCGGTCCTCGTGCTTCAAATGCCGCCGCGAGGCCGCCAGCGCGGCCCGGAGCAGGGTGCGGGCCTCGCCCACGGTCCGCGCCGAGTTGATCCGCGTGAGCCGGCTGTCAATTTCCTGATGCTCGTGGCGGCATTTCTCCGAGCGGCGCAGGTCGGCGCGGTCCAGGCCCGTGGCGAGCAGCAGCAGGTCATCCTCCACCTTTGCGTGATGCCGCAACATCCCCTCCATCATGCGCGCCAGCCGCTTGACCTCCGCCAATTGCTCCAGGCCGCCCATCATTCTCTCGATCTCGTCAAACAGGGCCTCGAACATTCGGTGCTCGGCGCTCAAAGCGCGCGTGATTGGTATCATAAAGACCACTGTACCAGAAGACCGCCAAAGCGCAACCGGCGGCTTGACGCGGGCGGGCGGCCCGGCCAGATTCGCCGTATGAAACGACGCGCTTTCCTCAAGTCGGTCGCCTTCACCGGGGCCGCGGGCCTCATCCTGCCCCGCATCCACCTGTTCGGAGCCGACGCCCCCGGCAACAAGCTGAACATCGCCCTGCTGGGCACCTGGGGCCGGGGCGAGGCCCATTTCGACGGCATCGCCGGCGAGAACGTCGTCGCCCTGTGCGACGTCAACGAGAAGCACCTGGCTTTTGGTGCGCGGAAGTTCCCGGGCGCCCGCCAGTATGTGGACTGGCGCAAGTGCCTGGACCAGAAGGACGTCGAGGCGGTGGTCTGCTGCACCGCCGACCATACCCACGCCTTTGTCGCCAACTGGAGCATGAACCGCGGCCAGCATGTTTACTGCGAAAAGCCGCTGGCCAACTGCGTCCAGGAGGCCCGCCTCGTCCGCGCCACGTATCTCAAGCACAGGCACAAGCTCGCGACCCAGGTCGGTACACAGCGGCACGAATACGAGAACTTCAACCGCGTGCGGGAGCTCATCCTGGACGGCGCGATCGGCGAACTGCAAGAGGTCAGCGCGTGGGGCGACCGCCAGCTCCCCAAGCCGGGCTACCTCCCGGCGGCCGGCGACCCGCCCAAAGACTTCCACTGGGACCTCTGGCTCGGGCCCTCGCCCGCGCATCCATGGAACCCCGACTACTTCTCGGGCACCTCCGGCATGAATTGCCTGCAATGGAACATGTTCTGGGACTTCGGCAGCGGCCAGGTGGGCGACATGGGCAGCCACACCATGGACATTGCCTGGAACGCCCTCGACGCCGACCTGCCGATCTCAGCCGAGGCCAAAGGCGACCCGTTCAACCCTGAGGTCACGCCCGTCAAACTGGAGATGCATTTCGAGATTCCCGCCAATAACTGGCGCCAGGCCGTCCGCGTCTCCTGGTACCAGGGCGGCGCGATGCCGGAGTCTCCCGTCCGTTACCTCGACCTCCGGAAGATTGACCACGGCGCGCTCTTCGAGGGCAGCAAGGGCTGCCTTGTCGCCGATTTCCAGTCGCGCGCCCTCTTCCCGCACGGCAACCAGGCCGACCTGACCTACTACCAGCCGCGGCCCAAGTCCGCCCTGATTCCGCCGCTCGGGAACTTCCAGCGGCAGTGGATCAACGCCTGCAAGGGCAACCTCAAGACCGCGTGTGATTTTGACTACGGCGGCCGGATGATCGAAATGCTGATGCTCGGCCTGGTGGCCTACCGCGCGGGCCGCAAAATCAAGTACGACGGCACCGCGGGCCGCGTCACCGACTGCCCGGAGGCCAACGAGTTGCTGGCCCGCAAGTACCGCCCCGGCTGGACGTTGCAGGGGTAATGCGCCAGCGGGTTGATTTCGCGGGGGCAATGGGGTGTAATCCCGGCACGATGACCAAGCTTCGCATTCCTTCATGGGCCGGTCTTGCCCGGCTTCTACTCGCCACCCTGCCAGCATTGGGACTGACGGCATGTCACAGCGCCCCCAGGGACACAGCCCCCAGGACCTTCCGCGTGATGACCTATAACATTCATCACGGCGCGGGACTGGACGGCAAGATTGACTTCCAGCGCATCGCCGACCTGATCAAACGCGAACAGGCGGACATCGTCGCCTTGCAGGAAGTGGACAGGGGCGTGCAGCGAACGGCGCGGCGCGATTGCCCGGCCGAACTGGCGGCGCTGACCGGCATGACCTGCGTGTTTAGCAACAACTTCCACTTTCAGGGGGGCGAATACGGCAATGCCGTGCTGACGCGCTTCCCCGTCAAACGCTGGACCAACCGGCATTACCGGATGCTCCGCCCCGACGAACAGCGCGGCCTCTTGCAGTTGGCGCTGGACCTCGGCGGCCGCGAGCTGGTCTTTCTGAACACGCACATTGACTTCCGGGGAGACGACGCCGAGCGGCTGTCAAACGTGGCGGAGATGCTCGAGGTCACCAAAGCCTGGCGCGGACGGCCGATCATCCTCTGCGGCGATTTCAATGACACGCCCGGCAGCCGCGTCCACCAGAAACTGGCCCGGGCATTCACCGACACCTGGCTGGCCGCCGGCCTGGGCGACGGCTTCACCATTCCCGCGCAGAAGCCCAACAAGCGCATTGACTTCATCTGGCTGTCCAGGGGCAGCGCCCTCGAACCGGTCAGGGCGTGGGTGCCCGAATCCCAGGCGTCCGATCACCTGCCGGTGGTGACCGAGTTTCGGTGGCGCTGAGCCGGCGTCAGGCGGCGCGCAGCTCTTTGAGCCGGGCAAAGGCCGCATCCCACGCGGTCGCGTAAGGCAGCAGCGGCTCGGTCTTCACAGAATGCCGGATGATTTCGCGCGCCTGTTCGGGAGACTTGAGGTGCCCCAGCGCGAGGGCCTGCACCACCGTGTTGCCCATCGCGTTGGCGTCGGGCGGCGCCGCAACCACCGGCCGGCGCGCGGCGTTAGCGATGAAGTGCTTGAGCAGGTCGTTGGAGGAACCGCCCAGGAGGTAGAGGCGCGCCATGGGCCGCCCCGTGAGCTCTTCGATTTCTTCGAGCGTCTGGCGGTAGGACAACGCGAGGCTCTCCAGGATGCAGCGAATGACCGCGCCGGGCTTGCGGGGCACGGGTT
>JAKLEJ010000429.1 GCA_022711695.1 Verrucomicrobiota bacterium
GGATCTGCGGGAGGAAGCGGCCTGCCACTCGGCCCTGCACGTGGGGTCCGGCGCCCCGGACGAGGTTTACCAACTGGCGGCGGACATGGGCGGGCTGGGCTTCATCCATTCGGCGGAGTGCGAGATCATGCACAACAACGTGCTCATCAACACGCACCTGACCCACGCCGCCGCCCTCAAAGGCGTGCCGCGTTACTTCTTTTCCTCCTCGGTGTGCGTCTATCGTGACATGGAGCCCGGCGAGCCGGAGATGACCGAGTCCGAGGCCTTTCCCGCGCAGCCGGACAACGAATACGGATGGGAGAAGCTCTACGCCGAGCGCATGGCCATGGCCTACGGCCGCCGCCACAAGATGCAGGTGCGCATCGCGCGCTTCCAGAACTGCTACGGACCCGAGGGTGCCTGGCAGGGCGGACGGGAAAAAGCGCCGGCCGCCATGTGCCGGAAGGTGGCCCTGTCCCCCGACGGAGGGACCATCGAGATCTGGGGCGACGGCAGCGCCGTGAGATCCTACACCTACGTGGACGACATGGTGGACGGCATTTTCTGCCTGATGCACTCCGATCTGGAAGGTGGCGTAAACATCGGCTGCCCCGAGTATGTGTCGGTCAAGGAACTGGTGGAAACGGTCGCCCGAGTAGCCGGCAAGCGCGTTCAGACGCGCTCGATCCCCGGACCGGTGGGCGTGCAGTCCCGCAACTTCAGCAACGCCCGCATCTACTCGATCGGCTGGAAGTCCCGCTTCAGCATCGAGGACGGCATCCGGCTGACCTACCCCTGGGTGGCCCGGCAGGCCGTCGCAGCCCGTCCGAGCCCATGACTCGGATCTGCCTGGGGCGGTTGACGGGACCCCGCGCAGGCGGGCGACAGCGACGGCGACCGATTCGCCCCGGTGCCTCGTGGGGCAAGACTGCCGGCGCTTTGCCGCGCGTCCATGAACCGGCGCGGGGCGCCGAGGCCCGATGAAGATCGCCCTGATCATCCCGGACAACCGGGACGAGTTTGGTCGCTACGGCGATCCGGCTCCCTATTTTGGCCCCGCCCCGACGGCCTTGCTGGACGGATTTGCCGGGCTGCCCGAATGCGAGATTCACGTGCTAGCCTGCGCGCACCGGCCGATGGCCGCCCCGCCCCGGCTGGCGGACAACATCCATTATCGCTGCCTGCATGTGGGGCCCTGGGGCTGGCTGCGCGGCGGGTACCTGGGCTGCATCCGCGCCTTGCGCAAGGCCCTTCTCGATGTGCGCCCGCGGCTGGTGCACGGACAGGGCACCGAGCGTTACTGCGCGCTCGCAGCCGTCCACTCGGGGTTTCCCAACGTGCTGACCCTTCACGGCAACATGCGGCGCATTGCCGCGCTGGTCCGGGCGCGACCGTTCACTTACCCGTGGCTGGCGGCGCGTTTCGAGGCCCACGCGGTCGCGCGGTCGGGCGGCGTGATCTGCCTGAGCTCGCACACGCGCCGGGCTGTGGAGGACACCGCCCAGCAGTTGTGGACCGTCCCCAACGCCGTGGATGCCGCGTTCTTCGGCGTTCGCCGCGAACCGGGGCAGCCGCCGACTCTTCTGTGCGCGGGCAACATCCTCCCCTGGAAGAACCAGATCGCGTTGGTCGAAGCGCTCGATTCGCTGGCTGCCCGCCTCCCGTTCCGGCTGGATTTTCGCGGCAAAGCCGACCCGGCGAACGCTTACGCGGCGGCTTTTCTCGAGACCATCCGCAGCCGTCCCTGGTGTCGTTTCCTGGGCAATGCCAGCCCCGAAGAACTGCGCCAGGCCCTGGCCGCAGCGCGGGCCGTGGTAGTCCCCTCGATCGAGGACAACTGCCCGATGGTCATCCTCGAGGCCATGGCGGCGGGCGTGCCGGTGCTGGCCAGCCGCGCCGGCGGCATGCCCGATCTCGTCGAGGAAGGAAGCACAGGGTTTCTTTTCGATGCGCAGGATGCCGCGGCCCTGCGCGACTGCGCCGGGAGGATGCTACAGGACGAGAGCCTGGCCCTCGAACTGGGCCAGCGCGCCCGCCTGCGCGCCCGGGAGAGATTCGATCCCCCGGTGGTGGCCCGCCGGCACCTGGAGATCTACCGCGAATTCCTCGAAAACCCGGCCGCCCGGAAGGCCTGACCGGCCCGCGCTTTCCTCAGCGCCGCAGCGTCCGCCCGGCCACGGTCTCGAACAAGGCGATCAGGTTCTCCGTGGGCGTGCCGGCCTGAATGTTGTGGATGGTGTTGAAGACGAGGCCGCCCTGCCGGCCCAGAATGCGGATTCGCTCCCCGGCCTCGGTGCGAACCTGGGCGGGCGAGCCAAAAGGCAGCGTCTGCTGCGTGTCCACTCCGCCGCCCCAGAACACCACGCGCTGACCGTACTTGTCCTTCAGCCCCTGCGGGTCCATTCCCGCGGCGGAGCACTGCACGGGGTTGAGGATGTCCACGCCGGCCTCGATGAAATCCTCCATGAACGCGATAATCGAGCCGCAGGTGTGATAGAACGTCTTCCAGGGCGTATGGGCGTGCACCCAGTCGTTGAGCCGCTTGTGCAGCGGCTTCCACAGCTCCCGGTAGAGAGCCGGGGAAAGAAACGGCCCGC
Organism: Verrucomicrobiota bacterium; assembly: GCA_022711695.1. GTDB lineage: Bacteria > Verrucomicrobiota > Verrucomicrobiia > Limisphaerales > JACRJZ01 > JACRJZ01. The sequence continues at coordinate 2,580 of JAKLEJ010000429.1, forward strand.
GCTGGCTGCCAAAGTCCGTGCCGCTCATCACGATCACATCGATCTTGTCGCCCACGGCCTCGCGGTAGAGCTTGAGGTTCTCCAAGGCCACCTCGGTCTGGAACTCGAAGATCTCGCGGGCGTAAGCCGGGTTCTCGATCAGCATTTCGTACCAGCGCTGCGGATCGCGGATGCCCTTGGGCTGCCTCAGCCCCAGCCCCGGCACCAGGGCAATGTCGCCAATGCCTCCCTGCCACCAGCAGCCCACCAGCGACTTGTCCGTGTTGCGGAACAACTCGTCGGCCTGCCGCTGCAAGCCGGCCAGCTCGTCGTCGGTGTAGCGGCTGATCTGCTGCGCGGCAAACTCGCGGGGATCCAGGCTCGCTTCGGCGCCGGCTTCCTGCCGCACGATGGCGTCGAAGAAATGGCCGCCTTTGGGCATGCGGGCCGAGGGCGGGGCCGATCGATCGCCCAGGGGGTGCATGAGCAGGTCGCCGTTGGCGTCCTGGCTCACATTGAAGTGCTCGCTCACCAGCGCCTCGGTCCCGTCGAAAAGCCGGAAGGGCTTCCAGCCGGTGTTGGCGAAGCCGAACAGCGTGGCCGGCAACTGCACCGCCGCGGTGTCCACCCCCAGGAGGTCCGCCACTTCCGCGTCCACCTCCGCCAACATTTGAAAGGGTTCGCCGACCCGGGCCCGGGCGGGCGGAAATCCGAGCGCCTCCCGCAACCGGGTGTAGGTGGAGACATGAATACCGGTAACGGGGGTGCTGCCCAGGTCCAACGGCACGCGGTCCGGCTGCCGGTGATGAATCGCCGCCCGAACGCGCTGCCGCGAGGTCATGTGTTGCATGGCGGGTATTGGAATGGGAAGCCGCACGGCTCGCAAGCAAGATTCGGGGTCCGCTCCGGGCGGCGCGGGGCCGAAAAGCCAGCAGGGGTCGAGTCGGCCAGGCTCCAGCGCGCCTCGATGTCGGGCGCGATTCCGGACTCGACGCCGCGACGGCCGGCCGCCACCATGGCGGCATGCTGCACCAGAAAGTGGCTCGACGCGACTTCATCAAGTGTGCCGCGGCGGCGGCGCTGGCCCCGGCGGCG
>JAKLEJ010000043.1 GCA_022711695.1 Verrucomicrobiota bacterium
GCACTCGGCCACCGCCTGTGCCAGGGTGAAGCGTTTCCGGCCCACCACCACATAGCTCAAGCCCTCGTCCGGGGTGCGGTTCTCGTTAGCGGCCGGAGTGGTCGAGGCGAACCAGCGCTCGTCGATGCCGCCGCGATTGGCGCCGAAGGCGTAGAGGTCGTCCGGGTGCAGCTTGAGGCGGCGGCCCGGATGCAGAAAGGACCGCGGCACCCAGCACGGGGCCAGGCGAAGCAACCCGCCGGTCTCGCCCAGGCTGGCTTCGACCATCGATTTCACTTTCTTGGGAACGATTTTGAGCGATGTGACTGTGTTCATTCTCTCGGTCTGTTTTTGTTTCTTGGTTATGACAAAACCCGTCGGCAGGCCGCCCCGCGCCAGGCCCGGATACGCGCCGGCCCCCCGCGAAAGACAACGCGCCTTTCCGTCAATTTGACAGAGATCGGGCTCCAGCGCAAGCGCGGGAAAAGCTGCTTTCTTTTCAACGCCCGGCCGGATTACGCTGCCAAAAGACAAGGCGATATGCGAAAAGCCTGGCTGGCAGGATGGGTGGTGGCATGGCTTTGCGGCGCGCCGGCGCCGGGCGCCGCCGCCGCGGCCGCGCCCGACCTTGTCCCGGCGTCGGTGCTGGCCTTCGACGCCGAACTGAAGCAGGCGCGCCCGAAAGCCACCGACACCAGCGCGGCGTACACCTTCTGGGTCACCAACGTCTGCGCCACCAACGTCCTCATCCTGGGTTCGAGCAGTTCCTGCGGATGCACCGTGGCGCGGTTTCCCAGCCTGCCCTGGGCGCTGGCGCCGCTGGAGAGCGGACCGATCCACGTCACGCTGGACCTGCGGGGACGCCGCGGCGTGGTGATGAAGGGAATCGAGATCTCCAGCTCCGCCGGCCTCAAGGCCCTGGTGGTGAGGGCCGACCTGCCCACGACCAACCTCCAGGCGTTCCCGTCCCCGCGGGCCTCGACCAACCTCGGCCATTCCCCCGGCAAAAACCGGATGCCTCTCACGGACGCCCAATTGCGCGAGCGGGCGCGGAACCTGCAAACCGCCCTGGGGGATCGTCAGGCGGTGTTCAAAGGCGACTGCGCCCGATGCCACGCCCAGCCTGGCGGGGGCAAGGCGGGCGCGGAGCTCTATGAAGCCGTTTGCGGCATCTGCCATGACGCCGATTTTCGGGCGGCGATGGTGCCGGACCTGAGCCGATCGCCCGCCACAAGGCAGCCCGGGCCTTTGCGCGAACTGATCGTCAAGGGGCGGCCGGGAACGCTCATGCCGGGCTTTGGCGCGCGCTCCGGAGGCCCTTTGACAGAGGGGCAAATCGATTCCCTGGTCCAGCATCTCCTCAAGCGCCAAACCGGGCCGGCAAAAGAAACCGGGCAGATGGGCAATCCATGAAAGCGTTTTTTGTCACGTTCGAAGGAACCGAAGGCGGCGGCAAGAGCACCCACATCAAGCTGCTGGCCGAGCGGTTGCGCGCGATGAACCGGGCGGTCCGGGTGCTGCGCGAACCCGGCGGCACTCCCATCGGCGAGGAAATCCGCCACACCCTCCAGCACAGCGCGCAGAACGCCGCGATGACGCCGGAGGCCGAACTGCTGCTGATGAACGCCAGCCGCGCGCAACTGGTCCGCGAAGTCATCCGGCCGGCTTTGGCCGCGGGAGAAATCGTGCTGTGCGACCGGTTCTACGACTCGACGACGGCCTACCAGGGCTACGGCCGGGAACTGGACCTGGCCACCGTGCGGCAGATCATCGATTTTGCCGTCGGCCCCACCCGGCCGGATCTCACCCTCCTTCTGCACGTGCCGCTGGCGGTCAGCGAAGCCCGGCGGCAAGCCCGCCAGCAGGCCGGACCGCAGCGCGACCGAATGGAAGAGGCGGACCGGAGTTTCTTCGAGCGGGTCGAGCGCGGTTTTGCGGCCATCGCCGCCGCCGAAGCGGCGCGGTTCCATCGGTTGGATGCCACGCAGCCGATCGAGAGAGTGCGCGAGGAAATCTGGGCCCGGGTGCGGCCGCTGGCGGAGGCTTGATCAGGGGACCACGATGGCGTTGGTCCGCCAGTAGGGCGTCAGCGCCCACATGTTGATTGGCGAAACCGAACGCCCAAACCGGAGATAGCGCACGCTGCCGTCGGCAAAAGCGTACACCGAGCCGCCCGCGGCCACGTTGCTGCGCCGCTGAGAATGGTGCCGGCTCTGCTCCAGTTCGGTGATGTCGTTGCCAATCCCCTCCAGGAAATCCATCCAGAAATGGCCCGACTTCGATTCCTTCTCGCCGAAGGTGATGGTGTCGGTGGGCTCGGCGATCGAGGTCAGCGTCAGGTCATTGGTGGGGCGCATCTGGCCGAAGAAATCGTTCCAGCCGTTGATCATGTAGCTGCGGGGCGCCTGGTCGGCGGCGGTCGGGCCGCCGTTGGACGCCGGATTGGGCGCGTCGCTGGGGCAGCGCAGCAGTTTGATGTCGAGATAGTAATCGACGAGCATGCCCGGCCAGGGGCGATTGGACGCACGGCGCGTTGGCAAAACGTCGTCGTAATCCTCGCAGTAAAGCCGGAGCGCCAGGTTGAGCTGCCGCAGATCGCTGCTGCACTGGATGCGGCGGGCGGACTCCTTGGCCTGCGACAGCGCCGGCAGGAGCATGGCGGCCAGGATGGCGATAATCGCGATCACCACCAGCAACTCGATCAGCGTGAAGGCGGACCGGCCGGAAACCGTGCGGACCCGGTCCTGCCCTGCGTCCATACGAAATGGCAAAACACCGTAAGGCTGCATGCGGCAGGTTGGACGCCCGCCGGCCTTCTGGAATTCGATGCGCAGCCTGCCCTGCCCTCTCCGCCTCGCTTCGTTCCAATGTTCCAAGTCGAACCTGGCCCGCCTCGCGTCCAAAACGGGGTGGGACAGGCGGAACCGCCGGCGAGCCCTGCCGGGCGCGCCATAGAAAAAGGGCGTTCCCGAAGGAACGCCCTTGCTGCGAAAGCGCAACGGTCGGCGGCCTGGCTCAACTCTTGGCGGCCGGGGCGGCCGTCTGCCCCTTCTTCCAGGTGCGTCGGGCTGGCTTGGTGATCAGGCCCTTCTTGATGGCCCGGGTGGACACGCGCACATAGCGGACCTCGCCATCGATGACCGCGCGGACGCGCTGCAGGTTGGGGAGGTAGCGGCGCTTGGTGATGGCGGTCACGTGCATGCCGATGCCGCCCTTCTTCTTGGCTTTGCCACTCCGCCAGATCCTGCTGCCCTTGCCAGGGCGCTTGCCGGTTAATTCGCAAATTCGTGCCATAACAATCTCAAATCAACTTAAAGAGCGGCAAACCGTATCAGCAAAACGCCCTCTGGCAAGCACAATCTGGGCATTTTCATTTGTCGGGCAGAATCCGGCTCAGGGGCGGCAGAGGCAGCCAGCGCTCGTTCACGTAACAGTAGGTGTCCACCAGGCTTTTGCGCCCCTTGCGCTTGACGGTCAGCGTGCGGATGGGAGCGTTCGGAGAAATCCAGCCTTTGCCCTGGCAGTATTGGATGTAGGGGCTGGGAGGGGCCGGTTGGATGGCCCAGATTTCGCCGTCGTTGACCGGTGTCGGGATGCCCCGGTCAATGACCATCCGCACCTGTTGGTTCAACTCGTCGGCCACCTTCTCGGCGGCCGCCGCGTGCGCGGGGAAGAGCTGGCGCATGTCGGCCCGGGTGGGCGTCGCGGCCAGAACGGCTTTGCGTTTCTCGGCGTTGCTCCCCGCGCGCAGGGTCTGGTCGAGTTTGCGATAATGCTCGACCAGGCTTTGCTCCAGGGGCGTCAGTGGCGGGGCGTCCGGCAGACGCGCGCCGTGCCGCTGGAGGGCCACCGCCACCGCGTCGCGGCCGGCGCTCAACGCCAGCGTCAATGGAGCGTCGCCCGAGCCGTCCAGCCGGTTCACATCGGCCCCGGCGGCGATCAACAACTCGACCAACGGCAGGCTGCCCCGCACGACCGCCGCATGCAGCGGCGTCGAGCCGGTGGTCTTCTCCGCCGAATTGGGATCGGCCCTCCGGGCCAGCAACTGCCGGGCCGCCTCGACATGGCCTCCGCGCGCGGCCATGTGCAGCGGGGTTTCGTCCGTGCGAGTGCGGACGTTCACCCCGGCGCCATAGGCAAGAAGCAGCGCCACAGTCGCGGGGTCGCCGGCGGTGGCGGCGAAATGAAGCGGCGTCCAACCGTAGCGCGTGAGGGCGTGGACATTGGCGCGCCGCGGCAGCAAGACTTCCAGGACATTGCTGCGGCCGTTGCCCGCGGCCACATGGAGTGGCGTGAGGCCCTTTTCGTTCTGCGCCTCGATCAGTTCGGGCCAGGCCTTGAGCAGCGCCTTGACCTGGTCCGCGTCGCCCACCTCGGCGGCCTGATGAATCGGAAAGAGCAGTGGATCCATGCCCGGGGAGTTTGTGGCGGAGGCCGCAGGCGCCCGCGGAGCGGCCGCCGACGGCGTGGAGCGGCCTGACAGCGGAGGGGTCTGAGTGACGGCAGGCGGGGCTTGGGCAGGAACGGGCTGTGTCTTCGGCGGAGCGGGGACCGTCCGGACAGGAGCGGCCGGCGGCCTGACCTGCGCGGGAGGCTGCGCCGCACGGGGCGCGACAGGCGGCTTCTCGAGGCCGCCGTTGGCTCTCAGCCAGGCGGCCACCTCCTTGCGCTGGTAACCCATGGCCAGCCGCAGCGGCGTCAGCCCGGCGCTGTCCGCCGTGTTGATCTGGGCGCCGCCGGCGACCAGGAGCTTGACCACCTCCAGATGCCCGTGGCGCGCGGCTTCATGCAGGGGGGTGGTGCCCAAAGCCCGCAGGTTGGCCAAGGCCGGGTTGGCCTGAAGGGCTGCCCGCACTTTCTCCGTTTCGCCAGCCGCCGCCAAGGCATGGATGTCTTGCCCCTGCGCCAGGCCGGCCCCGGCGACAGTCGCCGCCACCAGGCACGCCAACAGAACACATTTCATCCGCCATTCCATCCTGCAAAATTCCCCGCAGGTCAATCCCGCGATGGCGCCTGGATCTCCACGCAAGTTGCCGTGCCTGATCGGCCTCGGGCGTTCTCGAACGCACAGGGGACTGCGAACGCCTGCGATGCGGATTCAGGCGAGCCGCCCAGGTTTGACACCGCGCCCCTTTTCTGGGAAAACCTGGGCTTATGAGACAGGCTGGACCAGCATCCGGCTCATTCCAGGGCATAGCCAGAACGGGCTGACGCTTCCGTCTCCCGGAGACTCCGCGAAGCCCCTATGAAGAAAGTCCTGGTGTTAAGTCTGGCCTTGGTGGCGCTCGGTGGGGCGCTCTGGTGGTGGCTGATCCACCACAACTACGAAGAGCAGACCTGCCGCGATCTGTTTGCCCAGGCGGTCAACGATGCGGACAATCTGCATCTGCACGCCAAGGCGTTTCGGGAATTGGGCCCTGCCGGGGCGGCATTCCTGGCGGACCAATTGGTGTCCAAACCTTCCCGCAGCCAGCGCTGGTATGAGTCTTTCAGGTCCAACTTCAGGCGCTGGCTTGAGCTTCCGCCCTGGCCCGTTTCATCGGCCGGCGGATGGGAACGCGAGTGCGCCAAAAGACTCCTCGGACATCTCGAGACGAAAGCGGCGCCGGCGCTCTGCCGCAGGCTGAAGAAGCTGCAACCTGACGACAAGAACCGGGTGTTGCAGGCCATGGGCGAACTGGGCCCGGCTGCCGGAGACGAGGTGGGGAGGAGCCTGGCCTTGAGCCTGGACGACGCCTCGACCGCAGTCCTGGCGCAGGCCATCGCTTCGCTGGGCATGACGCTCTATCGCCCAGAGGAGATTGTCCCCAAGCTGGCTCCACTGCTGAAACATCCCGAACAGTCCGTTCGCCTTGAAGCCGCTTACACGCTGGGCACATATGCCGCGCACCCTCAAGGGATCCTCGCGCCTCTCATGGAAGCGCTCGACGACTCGAGTCCGACGGTGCGCGCCAACGCGGCGCGAGCGCTCGGCCGGCTTGGAAGCCAAGCCCTGCCGGCGGTGGCCAAGTTGAAGACGCGTCTGGACGACCCCGTGCTGCCGGCGGCCCGGGCCGCCGAGGCGCTCATCCTCATCGACCGACAAGCCGCCACAAATTACGCCGCTCTCCTGGAACAGCCCCTCACAGCCGCAGAGCGATCCTCCAACGACTATTTTCGGCTCATCGCCCTCAGTTCACGTCTTCGACTCGGCGAGGATCCGAAGGACCTGGTCCAAACCTGCCTCAGACAGTTGCGGTTGGGACACGCCGCCTACGCCCGCTGGGAAGCAGTGGAAAGGCTGATCGAGGCGAAAGCGACCACCCCGGACGCGGCCGAAGCGCTCCGAAAAGCGGCGGAGGATTCCAATGGGTACGTGCGCCGCCAAGCCATGAAGGCAGGCCGGCTACCGATGCCGGCAGCACCGTGAAGGTTTGCTCCCCAGGGGGGCGGTCAGAGTGGGGCTGAAGCGGCGCGGTCCAGCCGGGGCCAGATGGATGGGGCGGCGCCCGCGCTGGCCTGAAGCCCCAGAAACTCCAACCCGGTGGCCGCCACCGTCGTGATCGGGATGGCGGCGGCGCATCGGGTTCCGGCAGGCGTGCCAGGGCCAAGGACAGTCATCCAAACCCGACGACAACCCTCGTCCGCCCCCGAATCCTTGTAGAAGTCGCTGTGGTGCACGTAGCCCAAACCGCCGGACTCGTCCAACTCCCGGCCGTGATCGGGGAGGACCAGCAGCAGCGTCCGGCCGCCATACTCGGGGAGGGATTGCGCGGTCCGCCAAAGACGCCATGTCAGGGCATCGGTGCGCCGGATGGCCTCGACATAGCGGGACCAGTTGCCGTAATGGGCGCAGTCGATCTCGCCATAGCAGACCGTGAGGATGTCCGGCGCGTGCGCTCGCAGGCAGGCTATCGCCGCCTCGGTCAGGAAGAGATCGTGGCTTGAAGAGGCGTCGGATGCCTTCCAGCGCTCATACTGCTCCCAGGCAAACTGCCGGGCGCGCGCCGAGCGCAGGCCCTCGAGGTCGATGCGGCTGGTTTGCCGCGCCAACCGGGCGCATTCGCGCGCCGCCGTGATCCGGGCTTCCGGGCTGCCGGCGGCGGCCGCCGCCTGCATCAGGAAATCCATTTCCTCCTGAGCCGAGCGCGGAATGGTCGGAGGGACCAGCACATTGGGGGCGCAGTCGGAGCCGGTCGCGGACGCGCCCTCGATTCCGGCCGACGCCGGGCGCGCGACCCCGCTGGCGCCGGCTCTGGCCAGGATCGAGGCGTAGGCAAACAGCCAGGTCTTCAGGTCAGTCGCCCCGTTGGCTCGCCGATAGATCTCGAAGAGCGTGGGATGGGCCACGGGGCGGGTCCAGTCGAGGTCTCTCCATTCCCAATGGCCGGTCATCATCGAACCCGTCGAGAGCGGATGAACCACGGGACCTTCCACGCGCATGTCGGTAAACAACGCTCCCTGCGGCACGACATCGTTCCAGAGACGCGGAATGAAGCGGCGCTGCGGATCGCCGATGCTCTCGCTGTATCGGACGCCGCCTCCGAACTGCACGATCAGCAGCTTGCGACCGCGCGGAGCGGCATGGCCTGGGGATGCGACACCCGCGAAGACGGCCGGCCCCACCGCCCCCGCTGCGGCCAGGCAACGCAGAAACGCGCGTCGGTTCATTTCGCGGCGCCGGGTTTGACCGAAAGCAGGCTGAAACCCGGCCAGCCCTCGAGCGTCCTGGCCCAATCCGCCGCGCTCAGGCCGACAAACAGCTCGCCGGTCTTCGTGGAGACGGGGGCGGAGAATGCCTGCCAAAGCCTGCCGGGGGGCAGGCCGGGCTCGCCGGGCCCCGGCTGGGGAACTGGAACCCGGTCGTTCAGAGGCATGCTGCTCACGGGAATCACCCCTTGCGGGACCACGACGGTGAGTCGGATGGGTCCGAAGGAGTCCCAGAGCGAGGCGGGGTGGAGCACATAGGCCAACTGGTAGCTGGCCGGCGCCGCCGAGTCCTCGTACGGGTATTGCCGATAGAGGACCTTCACCGTGCGCAGGGCGCCGGGCGCAAAGGCCACCTGGTAATGAAGCAGGTTCATGGGCGCGAAGGTGAAGACGACCGGCAAATTCTTAAGCACACGCTCCCACGCCGCTTTCTGCGCAGCGGGCAGGTTCTTGCCGGTCTCCAGGTAATCCACGCGGGCATAGACCGTCGGAACGCCGTCGCCGGGCGCCCGCGGCGGCGCCTGCCCGGCCGACGCCGCGGATTCGTTTTCGCGGGGCCGCACCCTGCCCGTGGCCAGGTCCACGGACCGCTCGCGCACATCCCCGCCCCAAGCCTCGAAGAGAGCCTCGTAACTGGACGCATGAGCCGGGTCCAGGCAGGCGGCCAGCCACGTGAGCCACTGAGTGGCCTTTTGTTCGCCGATGCACTGGACCGACCACGCGCTTTCCTGCGCTGCCGCCCGCAGGCTGGCGTCGGCGCCCCACGCGAAAGAGAAGGTCGCTTCCGAACGGACCATCGCCCCAGGCGCGGCAATGGCGGCAGCCGGCCCGGCAGCCCCCGCCGACGCCGCTGGGCGCAAAGCCAGGTAATCCGCCAACAATTCCGCGTCGCTCCGCTTCCAGTGGCGGCGGGCAGCCAGGAAGGCGACGAGCGCTTCGCGGGCCTCGGCCGAGGCGCCGGCGCCGAGGGCTTGGGCCCGCTCGCGAAGGGTCTCGTCGGCCTGAAGCGCCGTTTCGATCTCTGCGGCGGCCTTGCGGCGCAAGGCGCCGTAGATGGCCGAATTGGAGAGAATCTCCGGCACAATGTGATTGGTCCCGTCCACCACCACGCGCACATCCGGGCGGGGCATCATCGCAAAGGGGCTGATGTAGATGCCGCGCATGATGGGAAAGCCGAAGTCCACCGTCACGGTCTCGGGGGTGGGGTTGGTGATGAAGTAGCGGGCTGCGACAAACGCCACCGGCCCGGCCGGCCGCTGGTTCTTCCCGCCCGTTCCGATCGCCGGCGCCGGTTCGAAACGAACCTCCAGGTCCTCCCTCACCACTTGCAGCCGCGTCTCGCGACCGGGCTTGAGGTCCGGGGCCAGCCGCGCCAGCACGCCTTTGGCGGCCGGATCGCCGCCGGGATGCTTCAGGACAAACGGCCCGCCGTTGGCCAGCGCCGCGCCGGCCAGCGCCAGCAAGCCCAGAGCCGCCACGGCACAGGTCAAAACGGCAACGCCATTTCGGTTGAATCTTCTCATAACCTCTCCTCCTGTTAAATGCGGTTTCATGTGCAGACGTGTTTCCATCCGCAGGCATTCTGCCACGCGGCGGCAACCCGTGTGTAAACGGCAGGTAAAGAGGCGGACGCGGCCGCCAACGCCCGCGCGCGCCAGAGGGATCAGCCACCCCAGCGGCGACGCTGGGCGGGAAGCCAGCGATCCAGAAGATCGCGGCAATTGAGGACCTTCTCCGCCAAATCAACCGGCACGAAGAAGTACTGATTCGAGGCTTCAAATCCAAACCGGGAATCGCGCGTCTGCAAGGCGTGAAGACGCCGCGCCAATTCCAGTTCCGTCTGGACCAGACCCTCAAGGGCCTGCAGATGCGGGCGCGCCTCCTCGGGGGTCTTCGAGGCGCGCAGGGCGTCCCGGGCCCCCACAAAACGGGCCTGGCAGGCGCTGCTGCGAAAATGAATCGAGGCGGCTTCGGCCACGCGGATTTCCGCGTCCAACGCCCGGCGATGCGCGGGCTCGACCGCGGCGCCGGGAGACTCCACAGATTTGCGCAGCCTCGCCAGGGCGGCATCGAAGCCATCCGCCACTTTCTCCAACTGCCCCGCGAAGATGCCGGCCGGATAGACGCCGCGCCAACCGGCGAGATCGTCATAGGGAAAGCCCGTCATGGTGGCCCTGTAGCCGGTGGGGTCGGCGTGGAGCAGGTTGGCCGGTCCCATCTGCTGAGGCCCGTTATAGAGAACGGCGCCGTGGTAGGGTAACTCGCTGAAGGCCCGGCTGAACTCCTCCCAGGCCGCGGCCACCGGGGGCCCCAGCCGCGGGCCGAATCGCCTTTGCGAGACCCGCTGCAAAGCCTGCTCCGCCGACCCGCCGCTCATCGCTTCGGCCACCGCCTCGAGATTGGGCGAAGGATACCCGCCGAGCGTCCAACTCAACATCAGGCCGTCGAGGCCCGCCTCGCGCAAGGCCGCCGCATGCCGGGCCACATTGGCCACGGCGGGAATGTATGGCGTGGTGGAGAGCTCCCAGGTGTTTCCCGCCTGGACCTTGGCGAGCGTGCGCAGCCCCCGTTTGCGGCCCAGTTCCCAATGACGGCGGGCGCGGGGTCCGGGGCCCACCGCCGAGATGCTGTACTCGCCCACCTGGCTCTTGACCCCGCCGCGCTCGATGGGGAGGCTCCACTCGCTGACGCTCATCAGGGCGACTTCGGCGGGAAGTTGCCGGACAATGCTCTCGGTCCAGTCATCGTTCCAGCCCCAATCCCACGCGATCAGGCGCGGCCGCTCGCGACGGCCGTCCCCCACCCCCCGGCTGATGCCTTCCTGGATGAGCCGGTTCGCCTCGGCGACGACATCCGCCGGCGGCCGTTTGCCGCAACGGGGACAGCCGGCGCCGGCGTGATGCGACCAGCAATGGGTCAGGTTCTCCGAGCCGGTGATGGTGAAGAAACCGCCCAGGTCGGGCACGGCGCGGCAGATGGCGGCCACGCTCTCCACGAGGAACTGCTGGACTGCGGGCACGCTGGTGCACAGCGTCGCATGGTCGCCTTCGACCACGCCCTTCAATTCGGGCCGGCTTTCGAAGAAACGGAGCGGCATGGCGCGCGGCTCGTTCAGGTAGAGAAAGACTTTCAGGCCCTGGCGCCGCGCGCGCGCCGCCAGCCGGCCCAGGTTTTCGAGGCGCTCCCGCCATCGCGCGCTGAGGGAGGGCTGCCACGGATGCGGGGCCAGCTTGTGGAGCACCCCCTGCAACCACACGCCGTTCACCCCGCAGGCCGCCAACCGCCCCAGGTAGCCTTCCGGGAATGGATCGCACTCCCGCTCCAGCAGCGGATCGCCATAAAGCGCAAAGTAGGAATAGCAGTAACGAAGCGGTTCGGCGGCCGGAGCAGCCGGGCGGTCGGGGGGCGCCGCCGACAACTGCCCCACAAACGCGAAGAGCGGCTCTTCCATGGTGGCCGGCCCGGCCGGGAAAACAGCGCGCATGAGCGCGGCCATTTCCGTCTCGCGCCGCCGGGCGACGTCGTCCGCAGGCGTCCAACGCAGCGGCGCGCATCGGGGCTTGAGGCTGCCCAGCTTGATGTAGAAGAAGTCGTCTTCGCGCAGGGTGTAGGCCATCTCCTCCGCGCTCCAACCCAGCAGCGTCAGCAATTGTTCGTATGGCAGCAGGTGCCAGTTGCGGCGGATCACGGTCAGGTAGGAGCGGCGCTGCTGGTCCCGGGTGATGCGGGGCGGCTGGCCCAATCCCATGGCCCGCCCCAGGGCCAGAATGTCACGCTTGCGGGCGCCCAGCACCTCCGCCATCCGCTCCGGAGCCACCAGTTGCCAGTTACGCCAGACAAACGCGTGCGCCCGGGTGGGAAAGTGCGGGAAAACAAGCGCCTCGGGAGCGGCCCCCTTGGGAAGGTCTGCAGCCGTGAGCAGCGCGTTGGAGGGGGCCGCGCCCCGGCCCGAGGCGGACCGGGCGCAAACCGACGCCCCCACCAGGCCCCCGACGCCAGCCGCAGCCAGATGAAGAAAACGGCGACGTTCGATTCGCAGAGGAGCTTGCATAAGCAGCAATGAAAAGGCATCCGCCCCGAAAGCGCAACCTCGGTTTCCGCCCCAAAGACCCGTCCGCAGCCACCCCCCCTCCGGTCAACCTCGAGTGTCGTCAAACACACAGGGGATTCCCGGAGCGAGCGCTGCGGAGTCGAACCAACCCGCCGACGGCGGGCGGGAGATCAAAGGCTCCCGGACTGGATGGCCACCGGCACGTTGGTGCGCCAGGCGTCCATGACCCCCCACATGTTGATGGGGCTCAGCGAACGCCAGTACTTGAGATAACGCGCGCCGCCATCGCAGAAGGCGAAATTGGCGCCGCCAGACTTGGACCCGCCACTGCCGCGGGAGTGCCGGCCCTGGTCGATCATCTCGTTGTCGTTGCCGACGTCGCCTTGCATGAAGTCCATATAGTGATGCCCGCGATCGGGCACCTTTTCCCCAAACAGGATGGTCTCCGAGGGAAACCGAACCACCGACTCCGGCATGCCGTTGGTCCAGTAAGGGAACACGTTCAGATAGACGTTGAACTCGGCCGGCGTGAGGACCGTTTCGTAGTAGTCATTCCAGGCGTTGATGATGAAGCTGTGGGGCAAGTCGATGCTGGCGAGATTGCGATCGGCCCCGCGGTCATTCGGGCACACCAGGACCTTGGGCTCCTTAAAGTAATCCCTGAGGCCAATGGTCCAGAGCGGGGCGGCGCTGCGCGGATAGTGCCGCCCCTCGTTGTCGTCCACGTAGATCGTATTGGCCAGGCCGAGCTGGCGGATGTTGTTCAGGCAGGCAATGCGGCGGCCCATCTCCTTGGCGCCGGCCAGGGAGGGCAAAAGCATGGCGGCCAGAATCGCGATGATCGCAATGACCACCAGCAATTCAATCAACGTAAACGCGGTCTGCTGACGCGCGGCCGCACGTCTCAGAGTAGAGGCATGTCGTGCCATACCCCTATATGACGGCAACTGGCCCGGCTTTACTCAAATTGATTTCGGCCATCAGTCTCCCCGCCAGGCCATCCGGGAAGCCTCGGGCTGCCTTTCCCAGCCCCCGTTCCGCGCCGGAAGCCCGCGGCAGGGAGGCGGGCTCAGGGAGCGGGCGCCGCCAGCCGTGTGCGATAAAACTGCTGCAAGCTCGATCCCCCTTCGTAATCCGTAAAGGTGAACCGCCCTCGGACATCGGCAATTTGAATGCCAATGCGACGCCAGTTCATCAAGTCAGTCGATGCCTGGATTTCGTAGGTCGCGCCGGACTCGCCGAGGAAGTCGAGGATGGCCCACCCCTCGGGCGAGAGGACAATGCCCGTCAGCCTGCCGCTGCCCAAGGCGATCGCCGCCGTGTTGACGCCAACAAACTCCCACGGTTGAAGGTCCTCGTCGCCATCGCCGGCCGGGCATTGCTGCGAGGGGTCCAGGCGCCCGCCGGGGTTCGCCCCATACGGAGCGGCGGCGAGATAGAGTCTCGGCGGCACGCCGCCGTAGAGCGCCTGCAGGTCGATCACGCCCTCGAGGACGCCGTCTTTGCTGATCCGGGTGGCCGACCGCGCCGCCCGCAGGTTTCCATAAGGATTGCCTCCGGAATTGAAGCAACCGTTGCTGAACGACGCGCCGTGGCCGGCGAGAAAGGCGTCGTAGCGCATGACCTGGCCGTCCTTGGCCCACACCGGCCCCAGCGCAGCGGTCTGCTCGGACAACTCGCGACTCAGCAGGATGAAGTGGTCTTGCGCCAGGGCGTTGGAAGTCGCCAGATAGAGATAACGCCCCGAGACCGCCGCCCAGAGCGCCAGTCCGCCCTCGCGCCGGGCCACCAGGGCAGCCGACGCGTCCAGCAGGCCGTCCAACTGGAACGCGCACCGTCGGTCGAAGAGCGTTTCATCGACCTGGGTGTTATACTGGTCCACGGCGCGGAAATGCATGAAGTCGCCGTCGATGTCAGCGTAGCCGAAGACCTGGGCGAGGTCGTTGCTGCCTGCGGTGTAAGGCGGAAGCCGGCCCAGCCTGTAAATGGGGGCGCCCCCGGAGCCGATCACGAGGTGGGTGACGCCGTTGA
>JAKLEJ010000430.1 GCA_022711695.1 Verrucomicrobiota bacterium
GTTCCTGATGAAACGCGTGAAGCGCCCCGGCCTGCGGCTGCGGGACCTGCCCCCGGTGGACCTGGTCCTGCTGACTCACGCCCACTACGACCATTTTCACAAGCCCACCTTGCGCCGGCTTCCCCCCAGCAAGATCGGCATCATCCCCTGGGGCGTGGGCGACCTCACCCATGGCCTGGGCTTCCGGCGCATCATCGAACTGCAAACCTGGGAAAGCTTCAGCCATGGCGGCTGGAAGGTGACGCTGACCCCCTGCAAACACTGGGGCGCTCGAACACTTCGCGATCACCAGCGCGGCTACGGCGGCTTCGTCCTCGAGCACCAGGGACGCACCCTCTACCATTGCGGCGACAGCGCCTATTTCGACGGCTTCAAGGAGATCGGCGCCCGCTGTCGCCCCGAAATCGCCCTGCTGCCCATCGGCGCCTATTACCCGGATTCGTTCCGGCACGTGCACATGGGGCCGGACGAGGCCGTGCACGCGTTTCGCGATCTCCACGCCCGCCTGATGATCCCGATGCACTACGGCTCCTTCAAGCTGTCCTTCGAGGAAATCGACGAGCCGCTGCGCTGGTTCGGCGAGATCGTCGAGCGCGACAAGCTGGACCGCAAGGTCCACGTGCTCGAGGAAGGCGTGCCCCACGTGTTTTGAGGTTTCCGCGGCCCCTCCCGCGCCGGCAACGCCCCGCTCGGCGCGCAAGGAAGTGTTGGCGGCGGCGCCGATCGGCCTTAGATTCCACCCATGGACAAAGAAACGGTGGCGGGGATTCTGAACGACATCGGGCGTTTGCTGGAGCTGAAGGGGGAGAATCCGTTCAAGACCCGGGCCTATGGCAACGCCGCCCGCGCGATCGAGGCAATCTCCGAGCCTCTCGAAAAGCTCGCCGCCGAGGACCGGCTGGGCGAGATCAAAGGAGTTGGCGAAGGCCTTCAGAAGAAGATTCACGAGCTGGTGACCACCGGCCGCCTGGCCTATTACGAGGAGTTGAAAGCCTCGATCCCGCCCGGGTTGGTGGCCATGCTGGACCTGCCCGGCCTCGGGCCCAAAAAGGTCAAAGCGCTGCACGACCGACTGGCGGTGGAGACCATCGAGCAGCTCGACGCAGCCTGCCGCGCCGGCAGCGTCGCCGCCCTCGACGGCTTCGGAGACAAGACCCAGGCCAGGATTCTGGAGGGGATTGCCTTCCGCCGGCAATACGCCACCCGCCATCTGCTCAGCGACGCCCTGGCAGCGGCCGAGCCCGTTCTGGAAACCCTCCGCGCCCATCCGGAGGTCATTCGCGCCAGCGCCGCCGGCAGCGTGCGCCGCCACAAGGAGGTCATCGGCGACATCGATTTCCTGGTCTCATCGAAGCAGCCCGCGGAGATCATTGAATTGTTCACGACCCAGCCAGGGGTGCTCAACGTGATCGCCAAGGGCGAAACCAAGGCCAGCGTGCATCTGGAGGGCGGCCTGCAGGCCGACTTGCGCGTGGTCAGCGACGCCGAGTATCCCTTCGCCCTGATGTATTTCACCGGCAGCAAGGAGCACAATATCGCCATGCGCCAGCGCGCCATCCAGCGCGGCCTGCGTCTCAACGAATACGGCCTCTTCCGCTCGACGGAGGAAACCCGCGATCCCAAGCTGCTGGTGGCCTGCAAGACCGAGGAAGAGGTTTTCGAGAAACTCGGCCTGGCCTATATCCCACCCGAGCTGCGCGAAGACCATGGCGAGTTCGAGGCGGCCGAACAGCGGCGCATTCCCCGCCTGATCGAATGGACCGACCTCCGGGGCTCTCTCCACAACCATTCCGATTGGAGCGATGGCCGCGAGAGCCTCGAAGAAGTGGCCGGGATGGCCGACGACCTCGGCCTGGATTACTGGGCCATCACCGACCATTCCAGGTCCTCCTTCGTTGCCAACGGCCTGGACGCCGCCCGGCTGCGCCGGCAGATCAAGGCCGTGCGCGATCTGAACCGCCGGCTGGCCGATGAGGGTCGGAACGCACGGCTGCTGACTGGCTCGGAGGTGGACATCCTCGGCGGCGGACGCCTGGATTTCGAAGACGGGCTGCTGGGGGAGCTGGACGTGGTCGTGGCCAGCCTGCACCAGGGCTTCTCGCAGGACGAGGCCGAGAACACCCGCCGCCTGGTTCAAGCCGCCCAGAACCCCTTCGTCCACATGCTCGGGCATCCCACCGGCCGGCTGCTGCTCGAGCGCGAGCCTTACAAGATCGACGTTCACGCGGTGATCGACACGTGCGCCGCCACGGGAACCTGGATCGAACTCAACTGCAACCCCTACCGCTTCGACCTCGATTGGCGCCACTGGCCCTACGCCAAAAGCAAAGGCGTCAAGTGCGTCATCAATCCCGACGCGCACCGCTCCAACCAGGCAGGCTTCCTTCGCCTGGGCGCGGGCATCGCCCGCAAGGGCTGGCTCACCCGCGCCGACGTCGTGAACACCCTGCCCCTGCCGAAGCTGCTCGAGGCCCTCAAGGCCAAGCGCGCCCGGGCCGGGGCCTGACTCCGGTCTTTCCGCGGGGCATTCGGGCCAGGAGCGACCGGAAAAAGTTTGACCTGCGTCAAGGCCCCACGTATGATGTCTGCTAAGATGCAGCATTAGCCGACATGCGGTTGGAGCGCGGGCGCGGCCGCCCGGGCCAGGGTCGCCAGACCGGCGCCCCAACAAAACCAACCCCAGCCGGACGGCCTGAATCCGTGCCCTGTGCGCCAGCGGGCTGCCGTGTCAAAAAGGCTGCCGGACGCTGTCCGCTGGCCCGAGTGGAACAAACAGAATCGGAATGCGAAGCCTCCAGACCATGAACCCTGCCCATTCGTCTCTCGCCTCGCGGCCGTCCGCGGCGGCTCTCCTGACAATCTGCGTCGTGGCTGCTGCCGGGGCGCCCGGCGCCCGAGCCTGCGAATCGGCTGCGCTGCTGGCGGGAATTCTCGCCACCGCCGACGGCGCGCGACTCGAACTCCAATGGGCCGGGGAACCCGGGGCGCTTTATCGTGTGCAGGCCCGGCCCAGCCTCGATGCCGGGACCGGCTGGAGCACCGTGGATGTGATCCGCCCCGAGGCGGGCGGCGCGCCGGTTCGCTGGATGGCCCCCGAGGCTCTGGGCGGGGGCGGCTTCTACCGCCTGGCCGGACCCGATCCCGAGATATTCAGCGTCGAGCCTGCCTGGGTGGATTCCACCGACCCCGCCGCCGCGCTCTACATTGTCGGACAGTGTTTGCCCGCCAACGCCACGGTCCTTCTCAACGGGGAAACCTACGCCGCCAGCCGGGAACCGGGCGGGGCGTTGCGCGTGAGCCTGCTGGGCGGCGCGCTGCCGGGCGGAAGCGTGCTCAGCAGCGCCGTGGCGGTCATGGACAACGACACCAGCAACATCGTCGCCACGCTGCCGGTTCAGGGCCCGGTTTACTTCGGGCCAGCCGCCCTCCGCGAGCAGCTCCAGGGCCCGCCGGCCGAGCCTCCCGCGTCCCCGTCAGCCAGCCTGCTTATGCCCGCCCTGATGAAAGCCAAGGAGAAGGCCAATCGGACAAGATCCGCCGCCCGGCCCGGCGGACCGGACCAGGATTGCGACGGTCTGGAGTCGGCCGCGCTCGCCCGGGGGAAGAGCGCTACGAAGAGCCGGAGTAATATTCAAAACAATCG
>JAKLEJ010000431.1 GCA_022711695.1 Verrucomicrobiota bacterium
CAGATCGAAGCCCATCTTCGATGGCCCCAACGACGGCACCAACAGCGCGCCCATGATGACCATTACGCCCGTACCGCAAACCGCCAGCACCAGCCAACTGCCCGCTCTCCGACGCGGGCTGCCGAATTCCCCGGGGGCGGCGGTCTTGAAATGCTTGAGCAGCTTTTGGCGCCGATGCTCTTCCAGCCTGAGCGGAAGCAGCGGTTCGGCTGGTTGCTGCGCCGGAGCGGCAAAGGTCTCGCGCACCAGGGCAATCGTATGCTTGAGCCGCTCATAGAGCTTGGCCAGTTCGGCGTCCTGCGCCAGCTTCTGGTGCAAGGTGGCGGCCTGGTCATGCGGCAGTTCGCCCAGCAGCAGCGCGGTCAGGCTGGCCTCGAGAGCCGAGCGCGGGTCTTTGGGAAATTCGGGGTTCATAGTCGGGGCAGCGACGCAGCGCAAGTCTCCTCTGCCGTCATCCTGAAAGGATGAGAGCGCTCAGCCCAGGGTTGCGAGGCACGAGCTACCCTGGGTGTGCGATAGGATGAGGCGTCAACCCTGAAAGGGTTGGATCGTCTGTCGCCCACACAGTCGTCAATCCCACGGCAGTGCGGCGAGAACGGATCGGTCGAGGTGGTGGGGCAACCCTTACAGGGTTGTTGATTCTCTTGATCCTTGGACCCAGGGTAGCTCGTGCCTCGCAACCCTGGGCTGAAGGATGCAATTCCTTTGGGATTGCTCAGGATGTCCAAACTCCCGAGCAGATTGGGTATCTGCTGCGCCAGACCTTCGGGGTGCGGTCGGTTGAGGAAGAAGTCGAGATTCATGGTAATACTCCATTCCGGGCCAGTTCGTCGGCGATGGCTTTGAGGGCGTGGTGCAGGAGGTAGCCGACGTGGCCGACCTTGAGGCCGGTGCGGGCGCCGATTTCCTTGTAGGACAGGTCCTCATTGAACTTGAGGCGGACCAGCTCGCGGCTGCGCTGGTCGAGGGTCTCCAGGCTGAGGCGGACCAGGCCGATGCCTTCCCAGCGGGCGATTTGCTCGTCGGGCAGGGGCTGGGGATCGGCGGGATCATTGGCGGACGGGGCGCCATCGTCGCCGGGCGGGTTGAGCGGGACGACTTTGCCGGCCTGCCGCCGATGGTTCAACGCGAGGTTATGCACCGTGCGGTAGAGCCATCGCCGGGGCTCGCGGACTTCGTCAAACTGTGCATGCAAACGCATGAATGCTTCCTGGACGATGTCCTCGGCCATGCCGGCGTCGCCGGCCAGGCGCAGCGCGTAGCTCAGGAGGGGTGACTCGAGGGCTGTAAACAGCGCTTCGATTCTCTCCCCTCCGGGCGGTCTGGCACTGGCTTGATCTTGTGGCATCAGGGCCATGCTGGGCGAACTTTCTCGCTTTGGCTTAACTCATAGAACCGCTCCGGCGCTCTGTTGGCAAGAGAACATCTTAGTCTCGCTTAACACGACACCGGGCGGCCCTGTTTCTTAGACGAAAGTTCAGGCCGGATTGCTCCGCCCGGCCCTGGGCGCCACGACCGCGCCCTCCCGTCTGCCATCCTGCCGCTATTCCTTCTCTTTCGGCGATGCTGGCCGGTGGCGGGGATTCTCGCCCTTGAAATCGCCCAGGCTGGACCAGTAGAGCCGCTGCACCAGGTCCACCTCCGCCACGGCTACGGTTCCCCAGTCTTTCGCCTGGGCCAGCACCCGGCCTTCGCGATCGTAGATGGCCGAGATCATCCAATGGCTCGCGACGTCCGTGTAAGTGCTGCTGACGAGGAAGATGTGGTTCTCACAAGCGCGCGCCGCCGCGAGCAAGGGGTTGCAGCCCGCCACCGGGAACGCGATCACTTCGGCGCCGTGCGCGCTGAGCTGCCGGGCGACTTCAGGGAAGAAGCCGTCATAGCAAATCATTATACCGACCTTGCCGAAGCGCGTGTCGAATACCGGGTAGTCGTGGCCGGGCGCAATGCCCGCCTCGATTTCGGTGCGCGGCAACGTCACCTTGCGGTACTTGCCGATGAGTTTGCCGTCCGGGCCGATCAGCGCGGCCACATTGTAGATCAGATGCCGGTCGCGCTCGAGGAGCCCGGCAACCAGGTACAGGTCGTGCTGGCGCGCGAGTTCGCCCAGATAATCCGTGGCCGGGCCGGGAACCGCCTGCGCCGCCTCGCGGCACGAGAGGCCGTTGCCGTGCGAGGTGATCGTCTCGGGCAACACCACGAGATCGGCCTTTTGCTTGGCGGCTTCGGCAATCAACGGCGCGAACTGGCGGCAGCTGTCCATGCCTGTCTTTCCGCCGTGCGGAACGTAATGCACCGTCGCCAGCCGCACTTTGCGCGGCGCGGGCGGTCCGGTTTCGGCGAACACGATGTCGCTCCATTCGACCCGCGCGCGCGGCGCCCAGCGCAGGTAGAGTTCCACGATGGCGCGCGTGGCCCCGGAGGGCGCGCGGTAAACGCCCTCGACCGTGGTCCAGCCTTTCCGGTCGGTTGGGCCGTCGGGGGGATATTCCGGCTCGGAGACGGGCGGCACTCCGGGCGCGTAGCTTTGGGCGCCGGGCTCGTCGCGGCGCGGTGGCCGGTCCTGGTCGTTACGCCAGAGGACGCGCGCCAGCACGGAGCGCCGCGGCGAGGTCACACGCTCCGCGCGCCACCGCGCGCGGAACTGATAATACTGGCCGCCCTTGACCGGGAATGTCTTGCTCCAATGACCGTCCAGGCCTTCGAGCTTCCCGGCGCTAATGATAAGAGCGCCTGTGCGCGACGGCCCGCCCCTCGGGTTGAAACTGAAGCACGGACGAATCTCATCCCTCGGAGACAGCGCCTGCCATCCTTCGGGGGCGGCACTCGCCGCGGTCCCGGCTCGGCAGACGAGCCCGCCGAACGCAAGTATGACGATGAGTAAGTTCCGACATCTACGACACACTCCGCGTCTCGAGCATATCTGGCGCGCCAGAACCGCCAACGCACTGCCGAGGATTCCACGTTTCCCCAAGGGAGAAAGCCGGGGCGAGGGGGAAAGAAACGTCCCCACAATCCAAGGCCCTTCCAGAGCCCCCGGCTTGGCGCCTTTCATCGCTCGCTCCCTTCCTGCAGGGGCTGCGGCAGCCAATACCGCCACAGCGTCGGGCCGGAGCCGAAATACACCGCCTCGTCGGTCAACGCGAAACCGCAGCCGATGTGCGCCGGCGCGGCGGCGGTGTGAACTACCTCCCCTCTTGCCGGGTCAAACGCATACACCGCCTGGCTGGTCAGCCCCACCAGCAGCCCGCTGCGATGCTGGCCAAGTGATATCTGAGCTTGCGGCCCGGGCAGGCTGTTTGTGCGCACGGCCCGCATCGTCTGCGGGTCGAAGACAAGCAGCCGATCGCCCGCCGTGGTGAATACCTTGCCGTCGGCGGCGGCCGTGGCCGGGTAACTGCTCGCTCCCGGGACAATGGCAGCCTCGAAAACCTTGCGCTTTTGCTTCGGGTCGAACGCGAAGAACCTGGCTTCCTTCTCGGCGGGGCGCGTGCCGCCGCCGCCCCAGTTGCCGCTGCCGCCGAAGATCAGGCCGCTGGCGGGCTCGTAGGCCAGCGAGACGATGCTCTGGTTGGTGACCACGTCGCGGTAGTTCTCGAGGGTCCGGTTCTGCCGCGGGTCCCAGACCGCCAGCGCG
>JAKLEJ010000432.1 GCA_022711695.1 Verrucomicrobiota bacterium
GTGGGCCCAGGGCTTGCCGGAAAACGAGGGGCGCAACAGCGCCCTGGCGAACGTGCTGGGAGGCTGGGCGCAGGCTTCGCCCGAGGAGGCCGCCCGGCATGTCTCGACCCTGCCCTCCGGCGAGGGTCAGAACCGAGCCGTGGCCATGGTGGTTTCGCAATGGGCGTCCTCCGACCCCATGGCCGCCGCCGCCTGGGTGAACCAGTTCCCCGCCGGCGAGGTGAAGGACAGCGCGGTCGAAAATGTGATCTCGGCCTGGAGCCAGAGCGATCCCGTCGGCGCCGGCGCCTGGCTGCAGGGATTTCCCGAGGGCAAATCCCGGGACGCTGCGATCGGCGCCTTCGTCAACAGGATCAGTTGGTCAGACCCCGCCACGGCCGCAGCCTGGGCGCAGTCCATCGGCGACGAGAAATCGCGCCAGTCCAAAATGGAATCGGCAGCGCGCGCCTGGCTGAACCAGGATGAGGCCGCGGCGCGCGAGTGGGTCGGCAAGAGCAG
The DNA here is from genome assembly GCA_022711695.1 of Verrucomicrobiota bacterium. Lineage (GTDB taxonomy): Bacteria > Verrucomicrobiota > Verrucomicrobiia > Limisphaerales > JACRJZ01 > JACRJZ01. The sequence continues at coordinate 499 of JAKLEJ010000432.1, forward strand.
CCTGCCGGACACCGTGAAGAAGCGGCTGCTGGAACGTAAGTGACGGCCTCCCCTGCCCCCCCGCCATGATTCTGCTGCTCGACATCGGCAACACCCACACTCATCTGGGACTGGCCAGCCCCCGCCGAGTCGTCAAGCGGGCCGAGTTTCCCACGGCGGACTGGCGCAGCCATCGCGCCGCCGGCCGCCTGGCCGGCTTTGTGGGGCGGGCCTGCCTCGAGGGAGTCTCCGCCTGCAGCGTCGTGCCCGCGGCCACCGTCCGCGCCCGGCGCTGGGCAGCCCGATCTGTGGCCGCGCCCTGGTTTGAACTCACCGCCGGCAGCGCCAGCCCGGCGATTGCGCTCCACTACCCCAGGCCCGAGACCGTCGGCCCGGATCGCTTGAGCAACGCGATCGCAGCCCGACACCTCCACGGCAGCCCCTGCGTCGCCATCGACTTCGGCACCGCCGTCACCTTCGACGCGGTCGATGCCCGGGGAGCGTTCATCGGCGGGATCATCGCCCCGGGAATCTCGCTGCTGACCGACTACCTCCACGAGCGGACGGCCCTTCTGCCGCGAATCCGGCTCGGGCCCGCGCCGCGAGCCATCGGCCGAAGCACCGAGGAAGCGATGCGGATCGCGGCGGTTCATGGATTCGCCGGGATGATGCGCGAGCTGATTCGGCGGCTGAAGACAGAGCTGGGGCGGCGAGCCCTGCCGGTGGTGGCCACGGGCGGCTACGCACGGCTGATGGCGCGACAACTGCCCGAGATCACCGCCGTCGAGCCGAACCTCACCCTGGAGGGGCTGCGCCTGGCGTGGAACTTGAAACTTGCAACCTGAAGACCGGTCCTCACACTTCGCCGCCATGAACCGAATCGACGCGCGATTTGCCCGGCTTAAGCAGGAAGGACGCAAGGGAATGGTCGTTTTTATCGGGGCTGGAGACCCCGACCTGGAGGCGACCCGGGCCCTGGCGCTGGCGTTTGACCAGGCCGGCGTGGACGTGCTCGAACTGGGGGTGCCTTTCAGCGACCCGCTCGCCGATGGCCTGGTGAACCAGCTTGCCGCCCAGCGGGGCCTGGACGCCGGGGCCACTCCCGCCGCCGTTCTGCAAACCGTCGCCGCCATCCGCAAGAGCTCCCAGATCCCTGTTGTCCTCTACCTCTACTATAACCTGATCCACCGCCGGGGCCTCGAGGCGTTCGTGCGCGATTGCGCCGCCGCGGGAGTGGACGGCCTGCTGGTCCTGGATCTGCCGCCGGAGGAATCCGACAATTACGAGGCCCTCATGAAGGCGCACGAACTGCGGCCCATCTACCTGGTGGCCCCCACCACCCCCGAGGACCGCATCGGCCTGATCGTCCGGCGCGGCGGCGGCTTCGTTTACTACGTTTCTCGCGAAGGCGTCACCGGCATGCAGAGCACCCTCCCGGACTCCATCGGCCAGATGACGGCGAGGATTCGCGCCCACACCACGCTGCCCGTCGCGGTTGGCTTCGGCATCTCCAGCCCGGAGCAGGCCCGCGCCGCCGCCGCGCACGCCGACGCCGTGGTGGTGGGCAGCGCGGTCGTCAGCCGCATCGCCCAACTCGGCCGCAGCCCCGACCTGGTCCCCCAGACCGCCGGCTTTGTTCGCAGTCTCGTCGAGGCGCTCCGCCCCAACTGACCTCCGGCGCGGCGCCCCGGGCCGCACCGCCATGGACAAGCGGCCAACTTGCAGTAGATTGGCACGCTGATGAAAAACGAATTGCCAGCGCCGATCAAGCGGGCCTCGAAACTGGGATTGTGTTTGCTCACAGGGTTGCTGGCCCTCGTCAACACGGCGCCCGCCGCCAATCCCACCCCCCCGGCGGTGGGAGAAAAGGCTCCCCTCTTCGAAGGCAAGGACCAGGATGGGAAGACCTGGAAGCTTGCCGATCATGTGGGCCAGAAGGTGGTGCTGCTCTATTTCTACCCGAAGGATGACACCCCCGGTTGCACCAAACAGGCCTGCGCTCTCCGCGATCGGATGGACTCGCTCAAACAGGACGGCGTCGAGGTGGCGGGGGTCAGCATGGATTCGGCGGAAAGCCACCGGAAGTTCATCGCCAAACACGCTCTCAATTTCACCCTCCTGGCCGACCCCGAGGGCAAGCTCACCGGCCTTTACGGCGCGAAGATGAGCGGCCGCGAAATGGCCCGCCGGGTCAGTTACCTCATCGCGCTGGACGGCCGCATCCGACACGTCACCGATCACAGCGATGCCGGCGTTCATCTCGAGGAGATGAAGCAGGCTCTCGCCAAGCTCAAGACGGCGAAGCCGGCGAGCTGACCCTCTCCCCAAGCCGCGCTCTCAGCGCTCGCACACGAGTTCGCGCCGGCTCGTTTCCCGTCGCGAGGCGCAGGCGCGCTCCGCGGGCTGTGGGATGCTCAGGGCGTCCCCTTCGCTGTGCTGAGGCGGCCCCATGAACTGCACCAGGGTCGCAGCCCCGCTCGAACGTCGGTCGCGAAACAGAAAGTTCCAAACCTCGTAGGGCCACACCCGGCTGCCGATCTCGTAATACCAACGCATCGCCAGGCGCAGGTCCTTGTCCGGATGGGCCAGCGCCCGCCAGAGCGACCTGGGTCGCAGTTGCGCCACGGCTTCGATGAACTTCATCCAGAGGGTGATCCGCCACGAAGGCATGTTCCGCGTGGCCAGCACCTGGTGCTTGTAGTCCCACCGGCGCAGATCGGTCTGAACGACGCGCCGCCCGGACTCCAGGGCGTAGAACGGGGTCCAGCGATGCGGGGTCGCGTAGAGGGTCTGGATCTGATCGGGGTCGCTGGCAACGATCTGCCGCAGCAGCCGCCAGTAAACCCGGTCCGTCTCCTCCTCGAACCCCGCCACGTAGGCCGCCAGGGACAGGATGCCATGCCGCCGCAGCAGGCGAATGGCTTCCCGGTCCGTCTCGATGCGGCTGTCCTTCTGAATCTTGTCCAGGGTGCGGGCGTCGGTGCTCTCCATCCCCATCAGCAGCCGGGCGACTCCCGCCTGTTTGTACAGAGGCAGAATATCCGCGTCGCGCACGATGTCGTCCGCCCGGGTGGAGCCTACCAGGATGAGCGGCACATTCTCGGCGATCATCGCCTCCAGGAAGGCCCGCCAGGCCCGCCGCGACGCCGTGGGATTCT
>JAKLEJ010000433.1 GCA_022711695.1 Verrucomicrobiota bacterium
CGGGATGTTCACCGCTTCCACGCCGAGATGGCGCGGCGCTGGCGCGGCCAGGTCGCTGCCTTCGAGCCCTGGAACGAGGCCGACATTTCGGTCTTCGGAGGACACACCGGAAGCGAGATGGCCTCCCTCCAGAAAGCCGCTTTCCTGGGGCTGAGATCCGGGAACCCCGAAGCCGTGGCCTGCCTCAACGTCTGGGCCATGCACAACCTCGCGCAGTTGGCCGACTTCCACGACAACGAAGCCTGGGCCTATTTCGACACCTTCAATCTCCACCATTATGCGCGGTTCGAGGAATACCCCGGACTCTACGCCGATTTCCGGGCCGTGTGCGCCGGCCGGCCCCTCTGGGTGACCGAGTTCGCTTTGCCGGTCAAATGGGCCGGCGACTCCCGGCTACAGGAACCGACCCTGGGCGATTCGCGTCTTTTGGCGGAGCGCGTTGCCAAGGCCTTCGCCTGCTCCCTTCATGAAGGGGCGGTGGCTTCCTTCTACTTTTTGCTCCCCCATTACGTCGAGGGCCAAACGCAGTTCGGCTTGCTGCGCCCCGACCTGACTCCCCGTCCCGGTTATGCCGCCCTGGCGGCAGTGGGTCGCCTGCTTGCCAACGCGACTCCCGCAGGCAAGTTCAAGGGCGCTGACGGTGGCTCCGAAGGTTACCTGTTTCGAGCCCGTCCAGACGGCCAGGAACGGCAGGTGCTGGTCGCCTGGGCCTCCGGGGCAAATGCCGCCCTGCCTCTGCCTGAAGTCTCGGAGGCCCTCTTCGACCACTTGGGGCGCCCCCGCCCCGCCGCGAATCGGCTCCAGCTTTCCTCGGCCCCGATTTTTGCCGTGTTTCAGAGCGACGTTTCCAGCCGCCTTCCGCTGGAGCGCCCGCCCGCCATGCCGCCCCGGTTGGCCGGCGCTCCTTGTCCCGTCGTTTTGCAGGCGGTCTGGCCCGAATCGAAGACCGTGCTGGCGCGCTCGGCGTACCGCTGGTCCTCGGAGACAAACGAGACCCTGGCCGTCTTCGCCTACAATTTCGGCAGCCTGCCTGTCAGCGGCGCCCTGAAGGTCCTCGCGCCCCCAGGCTGGAAAGTCAGCCTCCCCGCGAAAGCCGACCTGGCTCCGGGCGCGCGAGCCGAACTGCCCCTCCTCCTGGATTGCCGCGGGGCTTCCTCCACGCAGCGGACTGAGCGCGTCCGCATCGACGCCGATTTTGGAGCCGCCGGCCGCGCCGTCTTGTCGGTGCGCCTCCTGCCCGAGCCGAGCCTCATCAAGCACAGGGCCGCTCTCGAGATGGCGGGCGCCCGCGACCCTGCGCGTTGGCAACCCATGATCTCGGGCGGCGGCCCGCTGAGCCTGAAGGCCGACGGCGCAGCCGTGGTCGTCGAGGCGAAACCGGCCGGGGCGGACCGATGGGTCTATCCCCGCCTGGTCCTGGCCGCGGGCGAGCGGCCTCCGTCGGGCGCCGTCGGTCTGGTCTGCTCGATTGAGCTTCTGGCCGGCCAGGCTGACTTTCGCGCCATTTTCGACGAGGACAACGGCAGCAGCTACGTGGTCGATTTGCTTCCGAAGGCCAGGGCCGGGCAAACGGTCGAGGCGGAGGCGTTCTTCGAAAACGCCGCCCACGGCGGCGGGTGGTCCAAGCCGGATACGAACCACCGCCTGGACGCGCCGCAGATCGCCGCGCTCAAGATCGGATGCAACCTCCCCGCCGGCCCGGTCAAATACCGCGTGAGCCGGCTTCGCTGGCTGACCCCATGAGAGCGTTGGCCGTCGGGGCAGGGCAGGGGGCGACCGCGCGTCGAGGTTGCCAATGTGGCCGATAATGGGTAAGATTAGGCATCAAAACGGTGTGTGCAACCGTCGCGCTCGGGCCGCCAGCCGGGCATTCCCGCAGACAAGCGGCCCCGGGAAGCGGTGTCTCCGGCCTCGGTTCCTCGATGCATGAGCCAACCCGCTGACAGCCCCTGCGGGAGCCCCCGCTCGGAAACCGGCAGCAAGTACGCCTGGATGCTGCTGGACCGCGAGAATCCGCCCAAGCGGTCCGCCCGCGAACGTGTGGCCGATTTTCTCGAGATCACCTCGGGGCTGGACGAGGTCAAAGCCCGAGAGCAGGCCAGCCGCTGCATCCGCTGCCCGGAGCCCAGTTGCCGGCAGGGCTGCCCCCTGGCCAACCGCATCCCCGAATGGCTGGCCCTGACGGCCGAAGGTCATTTTCTGGAAGCGGCCGAGATCTCCGGGGCCACCAGCAACATGCCCGAGGTCTGCAGCCGCATTTGCCCGCAGGAAAAACTCTGCGAAGGCTCCTGCATTCTCAACGGGAAAACCGAGCCGGTCTCCATCGGCGCCATCGAGCGCTTCATTAACGAATACGCCTTCGCCCACGAACTGACGAACGCACTGCCCCCGCTGCCCAACGGTTACCGGGTGGCGGTGGCGGGTTCGGGCCCCGGCGGCCTGGCCTGCGCCGATGAGCTCGCCAAGCTGGGCTACACCGTCACCATCTTCGAGTCGCAGCTCCTGCCCGGCGGCCTCCTCGTCAACGGCATCCCCTCTTTCAAGCTCGAGAAGACCGTGGTTGGCCGCCGCATGGAGCTGCTGAAGAGGCGCGGCGTCGAGTTCCGCCTTGGCGTCAAGATTGGCCGCGACCTGCAGTTGGCGGACCTGCTGGCGGACTACGACGCGGTGTTCCTGGGCTTTGGCGCGCTTCAAGCCAAGCCTCTCGACATCCCGGGCGCCGAACTCAAGAACGTCTTCCAGGGCCTGCCCTTTCTCATCCAGAAGAATGTCGGCGCCACCCCCGACTTGCCGGACATCGACGTCCAGGGCCGCCGTGTGGCCGTGCTGGGCGGAGGCGACACCGCCATGGACTGCCTGCGCTCGGCCCTTCGGTGCGGCGCGCGCGAAGTCACCTGTCTCTATCGCCGCGACTTCGCCAACATGCCCGGCAGCCGCAAGGAATACGCCGCCGCCATCGAGGAAGGCGCCCGCTTCCAGTTTCTCACCAACCCGGTCTGCCTTCTGGGCGACCCCCAGGCCCGGGTCGCTCAGGTGCGCTGCGTGCGCATGGAACTGGGCGCGCCCGACGCCAGCGGACGCCGCAAACCCCGCCCGGTCCCCGGCTCCGAGTTCGAGCTGCCGGCCGACCTCGTGCTGATCGCCTACGGTTTCGACCCGGTTCCTTTTCCCCCGAACAGCGATCTGGCCCGGATCAAGGTCAACGACTGGAACGGCATCGTCGTGGACGAAAACCAGATGACCAGCGTGCCGGGGGTGTTTGCCGGCGGCGACCTCGTGCGGGGGCCCAGCCTGGTGGTCCACGCCGTGCGCGACGCCCGCAAGGCCGCGGCCGCCATCCACACGTTCCTGGCCGACCGCCCTCCCAAACGACCCGTCAAGGTCGAGCCCGTCCCCGCCTGAGCGCTCTGCGGTCTCCGTGCTCCCTCCAGCCGGCTTCCGTCGGCGCGCCTGCTTCGAGAGGCGCCTCCCCAGGCTTCCCCATCTTCATGCGCTGTGCGCACAATCCTCGTCGCATGTCCGACAGGGAATGTGCTGGTGGGTGGCGGTCATCGAGGCGTTGGCCATCAGCCCGTTGCGCCCTTGGCCGTCAGGTGGCTCGCGATAAGACAGCGATAGGACGGAAGGTGGTTCG
>JAKLEJ010000434.1 GCA_022711695.1 Verrucomicrobiota bacterium
GCCGGCGCCGACTCAAACCACTTCCAGATTGGAACTGCATGATTCTACGACTGGGCAGTCCCCTCACCCCAGCCCTCTCCCCTTCGGAAGGGGCGAGGGGGAGTTGCCGGCAGCGAATGGTGCAATCGCAAGCTGGAGTTGGTATCAAACCGCGCGCACCATGTCTCGATGGCTCACACCGCATGATCGTAGTCGCCATAACTTCGCGGCGTTGACTCTGGACCGTCCTCTGCCCGATTTCAAGCCATGCGCAAGCAGGGCCTTCCGTCGTTCGTTTCGTCTCCGTTGGCTTCCCAGGGCTCCTGCGGGCTTCTCCGCGCTTTTTCCCAGCCTGTGGCTGCGTGGACAGACCTACGGGTGCGCAGCCGGGTTTGGGGAAGATTCGGCCGGCTCGTGGTAGGGGCGGCGGGATTGGTAGAGTTTCAGCAGCGCTTCGTTCTTCTGCGCAAGTTCGTTCTGGCCTGATGCCTGCGCCAGGTCGCGGGCCTTTTGCGCGGCCGCGATGGCTTCCTCAAAACGTCCGGCCTCGGCGCAGGCCGCGGCCAGGGTGCCGAGCAGCAATGGCCGGCGATGGCCGGTGAGTTCGCAGGCCCGCCGGGCGAGCCGGACCGCCTCCTCGCCGTTGCGGAAAGCGGGATTGGAGCTGGCGGCGCGGATCCAGGCGAGGTTGTTGAGGGCATCGGGGAGGTCCGGCTGCCAGCGCAGGCCCTGCTGGTATTGCTCGATTGCGGCGGCGGTGTCGCCTTGCCGGGCCAGGAGCCCGGCGAGGCCGAAGTATGCCGCCGCGAAGTCCGGCTTCAACCTCAGGGCCTGGCGGTAGCTGTCCATGGCCCGGGAGGCATCCCCTTTCTCGCTGAAGACAACGCCCAGGTTGAAATGGGCTTCAGGGGCCACGGAACTATGCCGCATGAGCCGCAAGAGGACTTCGATAGCTTCCTCGAACTTGTTTCTGCGGGCCAGCACCCTGGCATACAGCATCTCCGTCTCCGCGGCACCCGGCATGAGACGCAAGGCTTCGCGGCAATGAGCCTCGGCTGCCTCAAGTTCCCCGGCCTCCGCCAGGACGTTCGCAAGGAGGGAATGCGCAAGCGGATTGACATCAGTGACCGCCAGGGTATGACGGAAGAGCGCTTCGCTGTTTCGCCAATGGCGCACTTGGGCGCGGGTGGCAAGCAGCAGCGCCGCCAGGACCAGAACGGAGGCGCCAATTACCGGGAGCCTCAAGCGGGGGCGGCACGCGATTTCGCCCAGGCCCCAGGAGGCCACGACGAAAAGCCCAATGGAGGGAAGGTAGGTGTAGCGATCCGCAACGGCTTGCGCGCCAACGCCAACGAGCCCGATCACCGGGACCAGCATGCCCACGAACCAGAACCAGCCGACCGGCGCGTAGGGCCGTCGCCGCGCGAGCCACACGGCCGCGAGGGACAGGCCGATAACCACAACCGCCCCCACTAGCGCGGGGCCCAAGGGCACTTCGGCCAGGCGCGGGTAAGGCAGGGCAAGCCCAGCAGGCCATATTGTCTTGGCCAGGTAATGTTCGTAGCACACAAACACGCGGACCAGGCGGTCACCCCATTCGACGCCCGGCAACTCACGCGTCGCGCCCGCCTGCCGCAGCAGCATGAACGCCACGGCGGTGAAGATGGCCGCCAGCGCGAAGAAAGGGAGCTTCTCCAGGATCAAGCGGCGGAGAGTCGAAATCCACCGCGGGGCTGAAGGCTGGAACCGCCGCAGGGGCCAGTAGTCGAGCAGAAGCAGGATGCAGGGAAGCGTCACCACCATCGCTTTGCTCATGAGAGCCAGGGCGAAACAGGCCAGGGCCAGAAGGTAGAAGGTCGAAGCGAGAGGATGGAAAGCGGACGCGGGCTGCGGGCTGCGCGGGGCGGGGGCAGCGTTGGACTCCGCGCTCGGCAATCCGCACTCTGCACTCCGCGCGTACGCCAGCAGCGTTAGCAGGAAGAAGAAGGCGCTGAGCACGTCCTTGCGCTCCGCCACCCACGCAACCGACTCGACGTGGAGCGGATGCAGGGCGAACAAGGCTGCCGCCAGGGCGCTGCGCCAGGCCGCGCCGGTGAGGCGCAGGAGCAGCAGGAACAGGAGCAACGTGTTGGCCGTGTGCAGCAGCAGGCTCGTCAGGTGATGCCCGCCGGCCTTCAGTCCGAAGAGTTGCACGTCCAGCATGTGGGAGAGCATGGTCAGCGGATGCCAGTTCCCGAGGCAGCTCGTTCGGAAGGCCAAGCCTGCCTGCCGCCACGTCAACCCGGGCAGCACCTGGGGATTCTCGGTCACGTAGGACGCAGCGTCGTAGCTGATGAAATCGTTATAGACCACCGGCCAGAAGGCGGCCAGCGTGAGGCCGCCCAGCATCACGCCGATTAAGATCCTGCGGCGCATGTTCTTCGTGAGGTGCATTGCCGGCAAATAAGCTCGCGGAAGGGCGCGTTGAGTTCAACCCGGAAACGGCCCGCCCGAGAGCGGCGCGGGAACACGGCCGCCGCCGCTCCTGTCCGGATTCATTCCGGTTTGGGGGGATTCTTTGCGAGGTAAGCCCGCCACAAATCCAGGTCCACGTAAAGTTCGAGGAAGACCTGCGGGCGCAGCTCGAAATAGCCGACCATGACGTGGGTTTGCCGCTCGTCGAGCGCGGCGTGGAGTTGCGAGGACGCAATCATCACCGCTCCATAAGGATCGGCGGGCACCTGGTCCCACCAGCCGACTTGCTTGAGGCTGCGCAGATACCAGGGCAGCGGCCAGTAGTCGCTGTCCGGAGCCATCACGTGCACGAGCATTTGGTGGCCCTGCGGATGCGCCCGGGCGAGCGCTTCGACCTGGCGGACGAGCCGCGGCAAATCGGGCGAGGTTTGGGCATAGACGTAAGGGTTGCGCCTGTCGGCGGCATACGGCCCGTTGGCCAGCATCGCCTGCCAGGCAAGATGCCCCGCGCCCGCCAGCAGGAGGAGAGTGATCGCGATGCGCGGGAGCCGTCGTTTGGCTCTGCCCGCGAGCCAGGCCGCGCCAACGCCCGCCAGCAGAATCATCCCATGCCAGAAGCTTAGCAGGCACCACGGGGTCTTGTAGGAGATCAGGCTGTAAGCGGCCATGAGCGCGAAGGCGTAGAGTGCCAGGAACCTCACGAAGGCGGCGCTGGCGCCAGCCACGCCCTGGCGCACAAAGGCCGCGCGCGCGCCCACGACCGCCAGCGCCAGAATGAAGGCCTCGCTCCACACCGGGCCTTTGGCGGCTTGGAAAAACAGCAGGCGGTGCAGGTAGAAGCTCCACGGGTGGATGTGCGGCGAGGCTCCGCCAGCGCGGTTGAGCCAGGGCAAATAGGTGCGCACGGAATCGAGCGGGCCGGCGGCGTTGGTGAAGAAGGAGGAGAACAACAGCAGCGCCACTACCAGCCAGACGCCGACCGCGGCAGCCAGGTGGCTGAACTTCAGACCGCAGGGTTTGGGCGGGGCGGCGCTGGCGTCGAGCCAGCGGCCCCAGAGCTGATTCAGCCCCAGCGCCAGCATGGCGGCGGCCAGAGTGATGACGAACGTTTCCTTGGTCGCGTGCATGGCGCCCACGGCGGCGCCCGCGAGCAGGAGCCAGCCGACCCGGCGGCGGCGCGAGTAGCGCCACCCGGCCGCT
>JAKLEJ010000435.1 GCA_022711695.1 Verrucomicrobiota bacterium
CGGCCGAACCCGGGCTGCGACCACTTGAGGACGCCGGTCTGCGCGTCCACGCAGACGTAATCCTTGCTGGCGCCGTGGCAATAGAGATGCCCTTCGAAGAGCACGGGGGTCGAGAGATTGATTTTGAGCGGTTTGTTGTTCCAAGCCGGGGCGGCCTGAAGCGAGTCTCCCGCCCGGGAGAGCCGGGTGGCCGCCAGGCCGATGGTCTGCGAGTTCACCACCACCAGGTCCCCCGCCACCACCGGCGTGGCCGCGTGGCGTTTGGGGGCGGTCCGGAACGGGACCCGCCACAACACCCGCCCGCTCTCGGGCTCCAGTCCGGCCAGGTGGTCGGCGGTGAACGCCAGCACCTGCGGCACGCCGCCCGGCGCGCCGAGCATCAGCGAGGAATAGGCCGCCTCGTCGTCGAGCGCTTTCCACAGCACCCGGCCGCTGACCTTGTCGAAGGCCACCACCGTGGCCCCGTGGGTGCTGCCCACCGGGACATAGACCCGGCGGGAGTCCGCCACTCCCGACCCGTTGTTGCCGCGTCTCGAAGCCGTGCCCTCGCGGGCTTTGTTGCCCAGGAACTTCACCCCGAACTCTTCAAAATTCGTCCTCCACTTCAGCCGGCCGTCCTCGAGCGCCAGACATTGAAACTCGCCGCTGCACGACTGCACGAAGACGCGTTCGCCATCCGTAAACGGGGTGCTGCGCGGGCCGGTTCCCCACTCGTCGCCGAAGGCGGCGGCCACCTCCTGACGCCAGAGTTCCCGCCCGCTTCGGGCGTCCGCGGCATGCGCCACTTCCTTGCCCTCCTGCGTGTCCAGATAGACGACCTTGCCGCCCGCCACGATGGGGGAGGAGAAGCCCGCGCCGACGACGATCCTCCACAGAGGCTTGAGTTCGCCGGGGAGCCGCGTCACCGCCGCCTCGCGGGGGTCCGCATGTCCGTCGCGCTGCGGTCCCCGCCACTGGGGCCAGTCTCCAGCCAGTCCGGGTCCGGCCAGAACCGCGCCGACAGCCAGGCAAGCCAGAACCGCGCCACTTCGATCAGTGCTCATGGGGGGGATGTTCGCCGGAAGGGCGGCGGCTTGTCCAGCAGCCAGATGCCGGCTGAGTCCGCCTTGTAGGGCGCTGAGATGTCGTGGCCAGAGCTCATCCGGCACACCAAACCGGCTGCGGGCGCAGGCCGCGCGGAGCCGGCCTACCGCGAGCCGATGCAGAACAGGCTGCGGTCGCCGCGCAGAAAGAGCCGGCCTCCGCTGATGGCGGGGGAAGCGAACGTCTTTTCGCCCAAATCGTTCTCCGCCTCGCAGGCATAGGCCGGTCCCGGGCGAACCACCCGCATGAGGCCGTTGTCGTTGAGGAAAAAGACGCGTCCCTCGGCGGAGACCAGGGAGGCATGGTGCTCGCCCATGCGCTCCGCCCAGACGAGATTGCCGGTGGCCGCCTCGTAACAATGGGCCACGCCCGAGTCCGACACGACCAGGAAGTAGTCGCCTTCGACGATGGGAGAAGGGACATAGGCCACGCCCTTGGTGGCGCGCCAGACGATCTTGCTCCGACTCACATTGCCCTCGCCGTCCGGGCGGATGGCGAGAATGTGGTGATCGGGGAAGCCGCCGGTGATGAAGAGCAGGCCAGTCCGCTCGCTGAAGACCGGTGAGGCCACGAATTGGTCCGTGGGCCCGTCGATGATCCACAGCAGCCGGCCATCCTGAGGGTCGTAACTGGCCACGCACTTCGAACCGGCCAGCGCCATCTGGAGACGACCGGCCATGGAGCGGATGAGGGGCGCGCAATAGCTCCGGGTCTTGTTGGGACGTTGAATCCGCCACTGTTCGCGGCCGGTCGAACGGTCGAGAGCCACGATGTAACCGTCGCCATCGTGGTCGCAGTTCACGATCACCGACCGGTCGTGGAGGATCGGCGAACTGCAGAATCCGTGCATCGAAGAGAACGGGCCGGGCCGGACCGTCCACAGCGGCGCGCCGGCGAAATCATAGGCCCCCACGACCGCTTCGCGCCGGTCGAGGAAGGCGACAAACACCCGCTGACCGTCCGTGGCGGGAGTGCTGCTGGCATGGCTGTTGAGCGTGTGTTTCTTCTCCAGCGGCGACACGAGCGCTGTCTTCCGCCAAAGCAGGCGGCCGTCGCCGGCATCCAGGCACAGCAGCACGCGCTCCTCGGTCGCCGGCAAGGCGGCCACGGTGAAGACGCGGTCTCCCCAGACCACGGGGGAGGCGTGGCCGGCGCCGGGCAGGGCCGTCTTCCACAGAACATTGCTGGCGGAACTCCAGTGGCGGGGCACGTTGCGCTCGAGGCTGGTCCCATCGAGGCGGGGGCCTCGCCATTGCGGCCAGTTCTCGCCAGGGCTGGAGGTCGCGCAGAGGCCCCAGGCGGCGCAACAGGCCGCCGCGCCCAGGGCACGTTGGAACACGAATTGCATCGTCGCCCTGTAATGCCGGAAGCGGGCGCGCTTGTCAAAACCCGGCTTAAACCTGCCGCCGCGCGTCCGCCGTCCGGTCTGGCGAATCTCAGGCGTCCTCGAACGAGCCTGGGAGAGCCCGCGCGCGCGTTTCGTGGTTGCCTGAATTGGAGGGATGCCGCTAAGTTCGGGCATGCGTTGGGTCAAGCTCGTATTGGTGGTGTCCTTCCTGGCTGCCGTGGCCGGCCGCGCGGAAACGGCGCGGATTGTGAAAGCCCTGCCCCATTACCTGGACCAGAAAGGACGCTACGCCCTGAAGCCGAGCCTCTATGAGCGGGATGCTTACCAGGCCTACCTCAGAGGGCATCGGGCCCTGGTTTCGGCGATGCGGTTCGACGTGCAATGGAAAGGGAGCCACAGCCCGGATCTCACACTGCGCGTGGAGGCCCGCGGCAACAAGGACGGCGAGACCCGCCAAGTCACCGCGGAGGCCCCGGTCAAGAAAGGCGGCCCGTTCGAGCGCTGGACTTCGGTCACGCTGGAGGGGGAAACCTACCGGGGGCTCGGCCAGTTGACCGCGTGGCGCGTGAGCCTGTGGAGGGGCGGCAAGCAGGTGGCCGAGCAAAAGTCCTACCTCTGGTAGTTCCAGCAGCCCTTTGCCCTCCGGCAGCCTGATTCCATCGTCCGTGCCCGCGGCAAAACAATTCCTGCGCTACTGGCTTCCGGTGCTGGCCTGGATGGCGCTCATCTTCACAGGTTCAGGCGACGCGAACTCAGGGCAGAGGACGTCCCGGATCATCGGGCCGATCCTGCGGTGGCTCTTCCCGGCGCTCTCGACCGAGGCGGTCGAGATGGGCATTGTCCTGGTTCGCAAGTGCGCCCACGTGGTCGAATATGCCGTGCTGGCGGCGCTGGTCTGGCGCGCGCTGCACCGGCCGGTTCGCGGCGAGCGCCGCCCCTGGTCCAGAGGCCATGCCTGGGGGGCATTCTTCGTGGCCTGCGCCTACGCCGTCAGCGACGAGTTCCACCAGACCTGGGTGGCCACCCGGCAGGGCTCGCCCTGGGACGTGCTGGTGGACGCCGTCGGGGCCGGCGCAGGGCTTTGGGTGCTGTGGCGCTGGCGGCGCAGGCGCGCTCCCGGAACGGGGCTCCCGGACGAAATCGCAGGGAATCCCGACTCGGGCAAGGCCGCGGCGG
>JAKLEJ010000436.1 GCA_022711695.1 Verrucomicrobiota bacterium
GCGGCGAAGGCATGAAATCCTGGAACCCCTGGAGAAAGAACTCGCACTTTATCCTCGAGAACAGCCTCAGCATGCTCGACGCCCCCGGCGAGTGGTTTCTGGGCCGGGATGGCGTCCTGTCCTACCAACCTCTGCCGGGGGAGGACATGGCCAAGGCCGAGGTGGCGGCGCCTGTGGCCGAGAAGTTCCTGGTGCTGGCGGGCGATCCAGGCCGCGGCAAGTTCGTGGAACATCTGACGTTTGCAGGGCTGTCGTTTCATCATGGCCAGTGGCTCACGCCCCCGGGCGGCTTCGAGCCCGCCCAGGCGGCGGCGCCTATCGAGGCGGCGGTGATGGCCGACGGCGCCCGCCATGTAACCCTCGAAGATTGCGAAGTGGGCCACATCGGCATCTACGGGATCTGGTTCCGGCGCGGATGTTCGGACGACGTCATCCGCCGGTGCCGCATCTTCGTTTTTGGGGCGGGCGGAGTGCGAGTGGGTGAGACCGGGATCGCCGGCAATCCGGCGGAACGCACCGGGCGAATCACGGTGGACAACAACATCATCCAGCATGGAGGCTATATCTTCCCTTGCGCGGTCGGCGTCTGGCTCGGGCACACCCCCGGCAACCAGGTCACCCACAACGACATTGGCGACCTTTACTACACGGGGATTTCGGCCGGGTGGCGCTGGGGCTACGCGGAGAGCCTGTGCAAGAGCAACCTGATTGCGTTCAACCGCGTGCATCACCTGGGCTGGGGGTTGCTCAGCGACATGGGCGGCATCTACACCCTCGGCCCCTCCCAGGGGACGGTGGTCTCGAACAACGTCTTCCACGACATCTACGCGTACGACTACGGCGGCTGGGGGCTCTATACCGACGAAGGAAGCACCGGCATCGTCTTCGAGAACAACCTCGTCTATAACGTGAAGACGGGCGGTTTCCATCAACACTACGGGCGGGAGAACGTCATTCGGAACAACATTCTCGCTTTCAGCAAGCTCTACCAGTTGCAGGCCACCCGCGTGGAGGAGCACTTGTCCTTCACCTTCGAGCGGAACCTGGTTTACTGGAAGAGCGGCGTGCTGCTGCAGGGGCCCTGGGCCAAGGTGCGCCACGTCTCGAGGAACAACTGCTACTGGAACGCCGGAGACGGCAAGGCCGAGTTCCTCGGCAAATCCCTGGCCGACTGGCAGGCGGCCGGACACGAGCAGGACAGCCTGGTGGCGAACCCGCTTTTTGTGGATGCGGACCGTTACGATTTCCGGCTACGCCCAGAGTCGCCCGCGCTGAAGACGGGCTTTCAGCCCTTCGACTCGACGAAAGCCGGCGTGTATGGAGACGCAGCCTGGGCGAGCAAGGCCGCCGAGGCGACGTATCCGCCCTTGAGCGTTCCGCCGCCACCCCCGCCCCGGAACGTGCGCGACACCTTCGAACGGGCCGCCGCCGGCAGCAAACCCAAGGAGCCCGAACTCCACACCGAGAACAAGGGAGACGCGATCGTGGTGACGGACGAAACGGCCGCCTCGGGCCGGCACAGTCTCAAGATCACGGACGCCCCCGGGCTCGTTCACGCCTACAATCCGCACCTGGCCTACCGAGTGAACTACGGCGAGGGCGCGGTCGTCAACAGCTTCGATCTGCGGATCGAGGAGTCCTCGGACCTCAGCTTCGAATGGCGCGATTGGGAATCGGCGGACTACAAGACGGGGCCCCACTGGAGCATCCGCGACGGCAAGCTGCGCGCGGGCGGAGCGCCAGCCCTCGACCTGCCGCCGCGCCAGTGGATTCACTTCGAACTGAGCGCGACGGTGGGAAGCGGCAAAACCGGCCGGTGGGACCTGACGGTGTCCCGGCCCAACCATCCGGCCGCCACCTTCAAAGACCTGCCCTTCGCCAAGCCGGGGTTCACCCGTCTCACCTGGGTGGGTTTCACCAGCGGCGCCACGAACACGACTTCTTTCCACCTCGACAACTTTGTCCTCGAATTGCGGCCGCGCTGAGGCGGGGGGTTCGGCGGGTGGCGCCGCCCCGGTCGCCGGACGCGGCTGGCCTCCGACGCCAAGCCGGGGTATGTTCCCTCCCTTGGCGGGGGCGAATGAAACGGTTTGAACAGGCCCGGCTGGAGCGTGAGCGGCGGACCATCGAAGCGATGGTTTCCCGCTTTTGCCGAGGCATGCATAAAACGGCGGGCCCGCTATGTGCGGAGTGCGCCGAACTGCTCGACTACGCCACGGCCCGCCTCGAACGTTGCCCCTTCCAGCAGGAAAAGCCCACTTGCGCCAAATGCCCAATCCACTGCTACCAGGCGCACCGACGGGAACAGATCAAGGCGGTCATGCGATATGCCGGGCCGCGCTTGTTCTGGCGCCATCCCATCCTCACCGTGCGGCACTTTCTGGACGCTTACAAGGAAGCGCCGTCGGCCCCGCGCAGGCCCGCCGCCGGAGGCTGAATCCACGCCGCCCCTGCGCCGTCCGCCGATGCCCTCCCCGGCCATCGCCGCCGCCTCTCCAGCCTCCTGACGCTCAGCGAAGATTGAGGAGAGAAATCCCTCCTTGCGCGGGCAGGGTCGGGAACGTATATAGTAAAGAATGATTCGTGCCATTCTTGGTCCTAAACGGGGTGGAGGGTTGTGGGCGGGGCTTGCGGCGGGACTGATCGTCACCAGCGCCGCCTCGGCGGCGGTGACGCCGTACAAGGTGCCCAAGGAGAAGGGGGCCGCTGCCAAGGCGCCGGCGGCGGCGCCGGCCGAGGCGCGCGAAGGCGTGACTTGGACGGTTCCCGCCGGGTGGGAGGAAGCGCCCGCCGGGCAGATCCGGCTCGGCTCGTTCAGGATCAAGGGCAAGGACGGGGGCGAGGCCGACGTCAGCATCATCCCGTTGCCCGGGATGGCCGGAGGCGACCTCGAGAACGTCAACCGTTGGCGCGGCCAGGTGGGCCTGGCGCCGGTAAGCCAGGAAGAGCTGACGAAGCTCACCGAGAAACTCGATATTTCCGGCGAACCCGCCCAGTTGTACGACATGAGCGGGCAGGCGCCCGGGGTCAAAACCAAAGGCAGAATCCTGGCAGCCATTCAGCGTCGCCAGGGCACCGTCTTCTTCTACAAGATGGCCGGGGAGGACAACCTGGTGGCGGCGCAAAAGGCGAATTTTGTCGGTTTCCTCAAGTCGGTGAAGTTCGGGCCGGCGGCAGAAGGGGCGCTGCCGGCGGCGCCGCGTCCGCTCGGGGCGGATCTGTCTCAGACCGCGCTGCCTGCTTCGCATCCGCCCATCGACGGGCTGCCTCCCTCCCATCCGCCGATCGGAATGGGGAACGCAGGGGCCGGGCTGCCCGCGTCGCACCCGCCGATCGAGGGCTTGGGGGCGGCGGGCGCCAGCGCCGCAGGGCAGACCAAACCCGCCTGGAAGATCCCGGCGGGGTGGCAGGAGTTGCCTCCAGGCCAGATGCAATTGGCCAAGTATGCGCTGGGCGCCAAGGACGCTCCCAAGGCTGAGGTGTCGGTCGCGACGATTCCGGGCGATGGCGGCGGAGCGCTGGCGAACGTCAATCGCTGGCGGCGTCAGATTGGGTTGGGCCCGATCGAGGAGAGCGCCCTGGCGAAGGAGACG
>JAKLEJ010000437.1 GCA_022711695.1 Verrucomicrobiota bacterium
CGCAGATCCTGTCTCAACCGGTAACGGCTCGCTGGATTGCCTGGAGTTCCTGCTGGATTTGCGCCGCCCCCGGGCAGGGCTTTCCGGCGCGGCGATACCAGTACTGGGCGTTGGCCTCGTCGCCCTCGATCAGGTGGAGGACCCCGTGCAGCCAGGCCGCCGCCTGGCCATCGAGGCTCTGGACAATCCGGTGGGCGCCTTCCCAGTCGTTGCGCTCCAGTGCGCGCAGAGCGGCGCCCAGGCTCGTGGCCGGGTCCTTCAGAGATGGGTCCGGGTTGTTTGAAGGCATGACGGGGAGGGCGGGCCTCGTCGTTCAGCCCGCCTCGGGTTCGGGAAGCGGAGACGCGGTGAACTGCGCCACCTTGCGGCAGAACCGCTCCAGGGGCGGCGGCGGCTCTTCCGAATCGCTTGCCGCGTGATGAGTGGGCAGGTCGGTCTCCTCCTCCTCGACGAACATGGGGATGAACTCGAGGTTGCCCTCCTGCGCCAGGGCGTGCAGACAAGCATGCGCGGCGTTCATGTCCTGAAACGCTTTGCTGGTATGATCGAGCACCGCCACCAAGGCGCCGGGTCGGCCGTTGCGGGCGCCCTTCCAGGACGGAAACCAGTCTTTGACCTCCTGGGGCAGATCGTCGCTGCCGTGCGCCGAGACGACAATCACGTGGGCATTCAGCGCGTCGTCGGCGGCCAGCCGGGCGATCGAAGCGCTCCGCAGCGTGTCGAACTTCCACATGTCCGTGTGGAAGGCGACGTCGCCCCCGCAGTGCTGGGACAGCAAATGAAACGCTCGCATGACGTGGTTGGCGGCCTCCCTGTCGTCATAAAGGATCAACACCCTGACGGCGCAGGGACTCAAGGCATGGGACGCAGTCTTCTCTTGCCCGGGTTGAGGCTTCACGCCGGAAAGGTGCCCCCCTTTCTCCGGAGGCGCCAGAAAAATTTCGCCTCGGTGTGCGCCTCTTTGCCAATGCATCGCCGGCATCGGGACCGGCGCCAGCATGCGGCTCCCGCCAGGTCCGCGCTCCGGGCCGCTGCCGGCTACTTCACCTCCAGCAGCAGGCTTTCGCTGTGGCTGTTGAACTCGGGGGCGTACATGCTTTGGATGCTGGCCATTCCCGTCTGGTAAGCCCCGCGGTGTTGCAGGCGCGCGCTGTACTCGAAGACATAAGTCCCCTTGGGGAGGTAATCGATAAAGAAATGACTGGCGGTGTCGCGCGTGCTCTCGTAGTAGGCCAGGCCGTCCTGATAGCGGTAGCGGCTCAGGACGTTGACAGGCTCCGCGCCGCTTCCCCGCTGATCTTTCAAATGCACATACTCCATGTCGCGGTCCACGCGCAGTTCCAGGCGCACGATCAGTTCGTCGCCAACCCGCCAGGAGCCCTTGACGGCCTCCAGCACCGGCCCCTTCTCCGTGTTCGTCTTCCTGAAGAGCGTCTTCTTCAGCTTGAGAGGCGTTCCCTCGTGGGGGCTCACTTTGGCCATCTCCTCGAGATACTGCCAGTGAACGCCTCCCCAGGCCACGCCCTCGTCCAGCTTCCGGACGGTGATTTCGCCCAGTTTTGGGTTGATCTGGTCGGCGGCAAGGCGCCGTTCGTAAAAGCCGGTTCCCGGTTCGACGGCCGGTTTCGGGAGAGTGTCCTGCCCCTCGGGGCGGACTGGGCCGGAAACAGGCGGCGGCGTGAGGTTCAGTCCCCCGAGCGCGACCTCGACGAGTTGGCCGGAGGCCAGCAGATCCCGCCCCCGAAGCAAGAGAGCATAGACGGCATCGGCCGTGGCCTTGGTGGTCTTCCAGTCCTGGGTTTGCTTTTGCTTAAGAAGCCACACGCGGCATTCCTCGACGGCCGCCTTGTCGCCGAGAACTTCGTCGAAGGCCTCGATCATCAGCGCTTGCGTCTCGATGGGCGCCCGATGCCACCACCAGCCCAGCTCGGTGTCGCGCCAGAACATCCCCAGTTCCTCGCTCTGGACGCTGCGCTGCCGGAGCGAGGCCATGATGGCTCGCGCCGCGGCGAGGTTGGCCTCGCCGCCCCAGCGCCGCAAAGCCAGGGCCAGGTGCCCCTGGGTCTGCCGGCTGTCGGTCTTGAGCCAGTGTTTTCGCGACTGCCGCAGCAGAAAGTCCACCGAGTCCTGGCACGATTTGTCCACGGGCCGGTCCTTCAGGAAGAAGCTGCGGCCGTAGAGATAGAGCCCGTCGATGGGGCTGGGCGCGTAGTCGTCCCGGTGCTCGATCTTCCGGCAGCGCTCGTCCACCCACTGATCCAGGCGGGGCAGGGCACGCAGGGCCTGGGCGGGGCCGAGATCGAGCCCCAGGTGGCGGAGGCGGCCGAATCCCGTGACGATGTAGAGGCTGATGTAATCGTTGGCATAGCCGCCGGGGAACCAGGGCCAGCGGCCGTCCGGGAGCTGCATCTCGGTCAACCGCTTGAGCGCGCGTTCCAGCTCCGAGTTCAGGCGGCGTTCGTCAAAGAGGAGCCCCACGTTGCGCCGGGCCTGGCTCTCCTTCGCGGCCTGGCGCAGCCAGGGCGTCTCCTCGATCAGCACCGATTTGAGGTCCTGGTTCTTTTCCAGGGGCGACTCGAGCGCCGATGTGTTTTTCCACTGATCGAAGACGCGGCGGATCTTCGGGTCGGCGCCGGCGATATGTCGGGCCAGCGAGTTGGCGTAGAACCGGTTGAAGGTCTGCTCCGAGCACTCGTGCGGGAATTCCATCAGGTAGGGCAGGGCCATCACGGCGTACCAGGACGGATTCGACACCATCTGCACCACCAGGCCCTGGTGCCGCAGGCTGGCGGATCGGCCCGATTCGGCCAGCTTGGCGAAATTGAACTTCCTGGTCACCGGCCCGGCGGCGCTGCCGCGGATCGGCAGCGGCAGCGATTCTGTCACGAAGACCCGCCGCGACAGGACCGGCAGATGGCCTTCCTCGCCGTCCGAGATCCTGGACGTGGAGGCGACCGTTTTGTAGGTCAGAAAACCGCAGCCGTCCGGGATCTGGAGCCGCCAGGAGAAGCTCCGGGATTCGCCCGCCGGGAGGTCGAACGGCAGCTCTGGCGTCTTGTTGGCCAGGGCGCGGTCTGCGTTCTCCAGGGTGGCGGCATCCGAGAGCGTCAGGCGCACCCGGCCTGTCTGGCGGCTGTCGGCGCGGTTCGAGACCTTGACGGTGAATTCGAGGGTGTCGCCCTCGCGCAGGAAGCGCGGCGGGTTGGGCTGGACCATGAGGTCTTTCGTGGTGACGGCCTTGCCCTCGAGCAGCCCCGCGCGCGTTTGTCGGTCGTGGGCGAAGCCCAGGAACTTCCAGGACGTGAGGGCTTCGGGCAGGGTGAAGCTCAGGCGCGTCACGCCGTTGGAATCGAAGGCGAGGTGGGGCAGGAAGAAGGCCGTTTCGCTCAGGTTCTTGCGGGTGGAGACTCGCGAAAGGTCCGGCAGCGGGCTGCCTGAATCGGGTCGGTCGGCCTTGGGAACGCTTGCGCTGGGATCCAGGCTGCGGCTGCTTGCTGCCAGCGCGGTTGCCTCCGCGGGCGCCATCTCCACACCGGCCAAAGCCGCGCTGACCTTGGCCGCGCCCACCATCGAGGATTTGGCCAGGG
>JAKLEJ010000438.1 GCA_022711695.1 Verrucomicrobiota bacterium
GAAGACCAGCGGCCCAGGCCCGGGCGAGGCGTCTGAGGTGCGGCCCCGTGGCCCGGAAGGCCGATGCGGAGTCCGGACTCGCACGCCGCCTGAGGGCTTCGTCAACGCGGACGAGGCGGGGCGTGGCAGCCGTTCAGGCCTGGTCTTCGAGGGAGTCCCGGCCCTTCAGCCGGGACGCGATTGTGCCGATGAACAAAGGGCGGCCTCATTGCGGCCGCTCGTCCTTGAGCTGCACGAACATGGCCATGAAAAGAATCGTACCGACCGGCGCCGTCCTCCTTGCGGGCGCCGTCCTCCTGGTATGCGGTCCCGGCGCGTGGGCCGCCGAGAGTCGCCCGGCGGACCGGGTGTTCGGGCGCGGCGCGCGCACCTGGGTGGCGCAGGGCGGGGTGACCAACGCTCTCGACAAACCGTTCGTCTTCGCTGGCGAGATCACGGTGCTGACCAACGCCGCTTTCAAGATCAAGGAGGGCAGGGAGCGCGTCTTCAAAGAGGGGCAGACGCTGCTTCCTGGCGGCCTGCTGCTGAGCGCGGACGGTTCCGTGGAGCCGGCGGCCGATCACGTGACGCTCAAGAACGGCCGGGCCGTGGCGGTGCGCGATGGCGAGGCGACCCCGGTCGAGAGCCGGATCGCATTGAGCGACGGCGCGGTCGTCACCGCCGAGGGCGTCCATCTTAGGCCCGGCAGCGCCAGCGTCCGGCTGCTCGACGGCCAGATTCTTGGGCTGGATGGGCGGTATCTGCCGGTCTGGGACACGGTGCTGTTCACCGGCGGAAAAGTGCGCGGCCAGAAGGACGGCGCCCTCTATGAAGTCCCCGCCAACCGCAGCCTGATGATGAACGACGGGTCCAAGGTGTTTGGCGACGGCCGCCTGGTGACGCGAAGCGGGGCCGCGCGCAAACTGGCCGAGGGGGAAGTCGTGCTGATCGAGGGCGTGGCGCGCCGGAACTAACGCCGGGCGTAGTAGATCACCGCTGGCGGAAAGTTCAGCCAGACGGGGGTGGTGTGAAGCCTGGGAAACCGGGCGCGGATGATCCTGCGGCTCAGCAGCGAATGTTGAAACTGGATGTACATCCCGTTCCGGCCCAGGGCGCGCTCGATGATCTCCACCAGCGCCCCCACTTCCTCCGCGCTCAAGTAGCCCAAAGGAATGCCGGAGATGACGAAGTCGGGCTTCTCCGAACTGTGGCGGGAGATTTCCGAAAGCAGGCTCTCCGCGGATCGCGCCGCCACCTCGACACGCCCGTCCAGCCCCGCCCGGCGCACCAGTTCGCGGTTGGCCCGTGCCAGGTTCGGGTTCAGGTCGCAGGCCAGGATGCTGGCCTTGGGGCAGCGGGCCGCCAACCGCACCGTCAGGGCCCCCGTGCCGGCGCCCAACTCGATCACGCGTCCCCGGTAGTCTCGCGGCACCGGGCTGATCATCCGGTCGATCAGAAACCGCTGCGAGGGAACGATGCCGCCCGTCTGGCTCTGGCGGACCACGCCCGCCCACATGAAGTGCAGGTAGGCGGACAGCTTGCTCAGCGAGCCGATTTTGCGGTCTTGTATTTCTGTCTGCATCCGTTGAATGACTGCTCCGCGGTGTCCCTGCCGGGAACGGCCAGCAGTATTGCCTGATCTGCAAATCAGCTTAAGGGATGCTTTCCCTGAAAGCCAATGCAAATCTTCGCGCAACCGGGCCTGGCGCCTGGCGCCGCGTCGAGGCCGCCCCGGATCGGCGCCGGCTCAGCCCGCCCTCTTGCCCGGGTCATGGAACCCGGCGATCGCCGCCTCCACAATCCGGAAGCCAGCGAGCCCATAAGGCGAAGCGGCCATGGGCGGGCCTCCCCGAATCTCCGGCTGGAGGACTGGTTCAGCGGACCCGTCGCGCCACGGCGAAGGCGTTGAACATCAGGTGGCGCAGGGGGGTGAGGTTCAGCGCCAGGTCCAGCGGGCGGAACACGTAACGGTCGGTGCATTCCACCCGCTCGATCCGGCAGCCGGCTCTCTCGAGGAAGAAGGCGATCTCCACTCCGTTCGTGGCCACGATGGCGTCGTCATCCGGGCTGAACGGCTCCCTGACGATGGGGGCCATGCGGTCGAAACGCACGTGGTCGGGCTCGATTCGGATCTGGCGACGCTTCTCCTGGAGGCGTTTCCAGTTGCGCCACTTCCGGCCGAGTCCGCGCATGCGCGGGTGGTAGTCGCGAAAACCGAGAACGCGAAAGAAATTGGGGCTGGAGACGACCACCTGCCCGCCGATTTCGACCACCCGGACCAACTCCTCCAGGAAAGCCTCCGGCTCCTCGACGTGTTCCAGCACGTTCAGCGAGCCCGCGCTGGCGAAATGCCGGTCGGGAAATGGCAGTTTCTTGCCGTCGTAGAGCTGGCATCGAGGCGTCACCTCCCGGGCCCGGGCGATGTTCGGTTCGGAGACGTCCACGCCATGGGCTTCGAAGCCCTGCGCCGCCAACCGGGCTGCCACCTGGCCGACCCCGCAGCCCACGTCCAGCACGCGGTTCCCCGCCCGCGCCGGCCGCAGCGTGTCGGCGTACTTGGCGTAGAATCCCTCGTCCCAGCCCGCCAGAAAGCGGGCATAGTCCTCGTTTTGGCGATAGCTTTCCTGATGGCTCATGCGGGCAGGCGGAGACCCCGCGACCGGGGGAAGACCCCGTTTAGGACGTCGATCATGACGCTGTGGCGCATTCGTTTCGGGAGCGGTCGGCGCAGGCTCGGCCGTTGCCGGGGCCCCTCGACCCCAGCGACCCTCCGCCTGGCTTCGGCGCTACCGGCTCAGGATGCGGTCGGCTCGCCGAACCAGGGACGCGTCGTCCGTGGCCGTCTTGACCTCGGTGGCCAGTTCGCGGGCGGTCCGCCGGTCGGAGCGGGCCAGCGCCTCGCCCAGCGAGAGAGCCGCGGCGCAGGCTTCGGTCTTGAACTGCGGGTCCTTCAGGAACGGCTTCAGAGCCTCCGCCGCGCGGCGGTCGGGCACCGCCCCCAGGGCGGAGAGGATCAGTTTCTTTTCCTCCAGGCGCCGGGCGGCGTTGTAGGCCGCCAGCGCCAGTTCAACCCGGCTGGCGGCGGGCGCGGCCTCCGCGGAACGGACCAGAGCGGCCAGACCTTGCACGGCCAGAACATGCTGATTGAGTTGCGCCTCCTTGTTTCCGGCGATGGCCAGGAGAGGCTTCGAGGCCGAAAAATCGGCCCACGTTCCCAGGGCGCGCACCGCGGCATTCTGGGTGTCAGGGCTGGAGCTCGAAACCAGCCGGTTCAAGGCGGCCAGGGCCTCGTCGCCCCCCAGCGCGCTCAAGGTCTCGACCAGCGCGGCCACCTTCTGCTCGTCGCCTCCGGCCATGGCCAGGAGTTTCTTCACGGCAGCGGGCTTGTCGGTTGCACGCTGGGCTGCGGCTTCCAGGGCGCCGGCCGCTTCGGTTTTGCCGGCCAGGACCTGCTCCGCGAGGGCGGGGATTTCAGCGTCTCCTCCAAAACCCCGCAACGCCGCATAGGCGGCTCTGCGAACTGTCGAATCGGAATCGCCCGAATATGTCAGCAGGTCGGACAGGGCGGCGGTCTGACGGCGGGCAGCCATGGCGTTGATGGCGGCCAC
>JAKLEJ010000439.1 GCA_022711695.1 Verrucomicrobiota bacterium
GCGACGCAAGTCCAATTCCCCATCCATACCCCATCCCTCAGCCGTCCTTCCTCCGTTGCTCCTCCGTCCCTCCTTCGTTGCACCTCCGGTCGCCGGTCGGAGGTGGAACGGAGGAGGGACGGAGGAGCAACGGAGGAAGGACGGAGGAGCGATGGGGGTGCGCCGGTGGCAGCCGCCCGCCGCTGGGGTAATGGCAGCTTGCCAGGGCAGAGCCCCTGCTGCGGAAAAAAGGAAGGGGGCCTCCAGGCCCCCTTTCTGGCTTCGCGGGAGATCTTCAACCAAAGGCTGAAGTGGAAGCCGTAGGAGCCGTAACTTTATCTCCCCGCGTCCTTCTGTCAAGGGCGGGCAAACCGCCTTTCCTTGACCGTGGGGGCACGATCGTCCTTACTGGGCAATGTGATCCGATGAAAGCCCTTGTTCTCAAGCAATACAAGCAGTTCGTATGTGAAGAGGTGCCGGCACCGGAACCCGGGCCGCACGAAGTCCTGGTCGCCGTCAAAGCCTGCGGGATTTGCGGCAGCGACGTGCATGGGATGGACGGCAGCACGGGCCGTCGCCGCCCGCCGATCATCATGGGGCACGAAGCGGCGGGGGTGATCCACGGTGTCGGCGCCGCCGTAAGCGGCTGGGCGGCAGGGGACCGTGTCACGTTCGACTCGACAATCTATTGTGGGGGCTGCGCGTTTTGCCGGCGCGGGTTGATCAACCTGTGCGACCAGCGGCGCGTCCTGGGGGTTTCGTGCGAGGAATATCGGCAGGCAGGCGCGTTTGCGGAGTTCGTAGCGGTGCCGCAACACATCCTCTACCGGCTGCCGGATGGGCTGGCCTTCGAGCATGCCGCCCTGGTGGAGCCATTTTCCATTGCCGTTCATGCCATCCGGCGCGCGCCGCCGACGTTGAACGATGCTGTGGTGGTGGTGGGTGCCGGGATGATCGGGCTGGCCCTGGTGCAGGCGCTGGCCCAGGCGGGTTGCGGGCGGCTCATCGTGGTGGATGTTGCCAGCGACCGGCTCGCTTTGGCGGCGAAGTTCGGCGCCACCAGCACCATTGATTCCGCGAAGGAGGATGCGCTTGCGGCAATTCTCCGCCTGACGGGCGGGCAGGGCGCTGACCTTGCGTTCGAGGCGGTGGGCGTGCCCGCCACGGTGGACCTGGCCCTGCGTTGCTTGCGCAAGGGCGGCGCGGCGACGCTCGTTGGCAACGTCACCCCCAGCGTCGAGTTCCCATTGCAGGCGGCGGTGACGCGCGAGTTGAGCGTGCGCGGCTCGTGCGCCTCGCAAGGCGAATACCCGGCCTGCCTCGATATGCTGGCGCGCGGCGCGTTGCGGGCGGCCCCGCTGATCAGCGCCGCCGCCCCGCTGGCCGAGGGCGCTGCGTGGTTCGACCGGCTCTATCGCAAGGAACCGGGCCTGCTCAAGGTCGTGCTGAAGCCGTGATGCGCGAGACGACATGCGGGAAGGCGAGCGTCCCCGCGAGCCAGGATAGTCCTGGAAGTCAGGGCTCGCGAGGACGCTCGCCCTCCCGCAAGAATAGAGATTAGCTTATGAGCCAGAATCCATTTGATCTCACCGGCAGGGTGGCCATCGTCACCGGCACCAGCCGCGGGCTGGGCCAGTATTTCGGCCGGGCGCTGGCGCGGGCCGGCGCGGACCTCGTCATCACCAGCCGCGAGCCGGCGGCGCTGGCTCCATTCCAGGCCGAGGTCGAGGCCATGGGCCGCCGCGCGCTGCCCCTGCCGCTGGACGTCCGCAACCTGAAAAGCATCCAGACCATGGTTGAAGCCGCCGCAGCGCACTACGGCAAGATTGACGTGCTGGTCAACAACGCCGGCTGCAACGTGCGCAAGCCGGCACTCGAGGTGAGCTGGGACGACTGGAACCTTGTGCTGGACACCAACTTGCGGGGGACGTTCTTCGTTTCGCAAGCCGTCGCGCGCCACATGATCCCGCGCAAGCGCGGCCGCGTCATCAACATTGGGTCGGTCACCTGCGTCTCCGGCTACGCCGGCCTCGGGCCCTACGGCGCCAGCCGCGGCGGCGTCAAACAGCTCACGATGAGCCTCGCCGACGATTGGGGTGTCCACGGCATCACGGTCAATTGCCTCGCCCCCGGCTGGTTCAAGACCAAGCAGAACGCCGTGATGTACGAAAACCAGGAATGGGTCGAATACCTCTGCGACCGCATCCCGCTCAAGCGTCCCGGGCAGCCCCAGGACCTGGAAGGCGCGGTGGTGTTTCTGGCCTCCGATGCCAGCGCTTACATCACCGGCCAAACCCTGCTGGTGGACGGGGGCATTTCCACCGGCGCGACGCGCGCCCTGCCGAAAAAGTGATGGTAACAAGGGGGATCGGCTCATCGAACTTGCCTCGGGGCAAGGGAAGGACCGACACGGGGCACTTCGAAGGGACTCCGCCGGCAGGTGCGGTTGTATCTGTGCTCGATTCTCTCATCAGAATTGACCACGCGCTGCTTGCGGCCAGATACTGCGCCGCGTGAAGTCAGTGTTTCATTGGCGCGGCTATGGGTGGTTCGTCGTGGCGCTGCTGGTACCGGTGGCGCTGCTCAACTACCTCGACCGCCAGATGCTCGCGGCCATGAAGTTCTCGGTGATGCGGGACATCCCCGACATTGCCCTCGAGGAGAATTGGGGCAAGATCCTGGCGCTGTTCAAGTGGGTCTATGCGATTCTCAGCCCGATCGGCGGCTATCTGGCGGACCGCTACAGCCGCCGCCATGTGATCGCGGGCAGCCTGTTTGTCTGGTCGGCGGTCACCTGGGCCACCGGCCACGTGACCACTTACGAGCAACTGCTGACGGCGCGCGCGGTCATGGGGGTCAGCGAAGCCTTCTACATCCCTGCCGCCCTGGCGCTCATCGCCGATTTTCATCTAGGCCCCACCCGCTCGCGCGCTGTCGGCCTGCACCAGATGGGCATCTACGCGGGGGTCATCATCGGCGGCTTCAGCGGGTATGTGGCGGACAGTCCCAAGCTGGGGTGGCGCTGGGGCTTTGATGTCTGCGGCATCGTCGGCGTCCTCTACGCCGTGCCGCTGTTCCTGCTGCTGCGCAACCCCCAGCGGCCCGCGGCCGCCGGGGCCCCGGCCCACACCAGCCCGAGGCGCGCGCTGCGCGATCTGCTCGGCAACGGTTCGTTCATCCTGCTGGTGCTCTATTTTACCCTGCCGGCGCTGGCCGGCTGGGTGGTGCGCGACTGGATGCCGGCCATCCTCAAGGCCGAATTCCACATCGGCCAGGGCAAGGCGGGCGTCTCCGCCACCCTCTACTGGCAGGTCGCGGCCATCTTCGGCGCCATTGCCGGGGGCTGGCTCGCCGACCGCTGGATGCGGCGCAACATGCGCGGGCGCATCTACGTGAGTGCGATCGGCATGTCGCTCATTGTGCCGGCCATGTTCGGCGTGGGCTACTCGCCCCAAACGGGCCATCTCGGGGTGGCCATCGCCTTCCTGATCCTCTTCGGGGTGGGCTGGGGTTTCTTTGACTCGAACAACATGCCCATCCTCTGCCAAATTGCCCGGCCGGATCTGCGGGCCACCGGCTATGGGATCATGAACCTTG
>JAKLEJ010000044.1 GCA_022711695.1 Verrucomicrobiota bacterium
GAGCAGGCCGGAGGCCGGCTGGTGGACACCGATGCCCTGCCCGCGGGCGACCGCATCGCCGCGATCGAGGACGCGGACGCCGTCATCGTGCGCTGGCTGAACGTGACGCCGGAGATCATCCGCCGGCTGCGCCGCTGCCGCATCATCGTCCGCTACGGGGTGGGATACGACAACGTCGCTTATGAGGCCGCCACCGCGGCGGGCATCATGATCGGCCATTGCCCCCACTATTGCCTGGACGAAGTGGCCACTCACGCGTTTGCGCTGCTGCTGGGCTGCGTGCGCGGCGTCGCCCCCACGCACGCCCTGCTCTCGGGAGGCGGGTGGAACCAGAACCCGGTGTTCCGGGCCGACCGCATGGCCGGGCGGGCGCTGGGCATTCTGGGGCTGGGCAACATCGGCAGCGCGCTGGCGCGCAAGCTCGGCGGCTGGGGCCTGCGCCTGCTGGCCCACGACCCGTTCGTGGCGCCCGAGCGCGCCGCCGCGCTGGGCGCGAACCTCGTGGATTTGGACACCTTGCTGCGCGAGTCCGATTACATCTCGCTGCACGTCCCCCTCTTGCCGGAAACCCATCATCTGATGGGCGAACGCGCCTTCGCGCTCATGAAGCCCGGCGTCATCCTGGTGAACACCGCCCGCGGGCCGGTGGTGGACGCCGCGGCGCTGCTGGCGGCCCTGGACAGCGGCAAGGTGGCGGCGGCGGCATTGGACGTGTTCGAGCGCGAACCGCTGGCGGCGGACTCGCCGCTGCGCCGCCATCCGCGCCTGTTGCTGAGCAACCACGCGGCCTGGTATTCGGAGGACGCCCAAGCCGAGCTGCACCGAAGCGTCGCGGAGGAGGCGGTCCGGGTTTGCGCCGGCGGCCTGCCGGTGGCCCTGGCCAACCCGGAGGTGCTGCACGCCCTCGGGCGCTTCGACGAATGGAAACCGACGTGGAATGCCCGCTGGCGCTGGATGCGCGCCGCCGCGTTGAAGAACAGGAGCTGATTCATGGACGCACAAAAGACAGCCCCGCCGCCGGCGCCCCGCGCCGTGAGCTGCGCGCGGCTGCATCGGTTCGTTGTCGAGGCGCTCCGGCGCGCCGGGTTGTCCGACGCCGACGCCGGCGTGGGAGCGGACGTGCTGACCACCACCGACGCCTGGGGCGTGTTCACGCACGGCACGAAGTGCCTTCGGGGCTATCTGCGCCGCCTGAAGGCGGGAGGCCTGCGCGCGGCGGGCCGGCCGCGGCTGGCCGCCGAGGGCCCGGCCTGGGGCATCGTGGACGGCGACTCGGCGCTGGGGATGGTCACCTCGGTGCTGGCGATGGAGACGGCCATCGCCAAGGCGCGCCAGTGCGGCGTGGCCTACGTGGGCGTGCGCAACAGTTGCCACTTCGGCGCCGCGGGCTACTACGCCTGGCTGGCGGCGCGCCAGGGCATGATCGGCCTGAGCATGGCCAACGACATTCCCTCGGTGGCTGCGCCGGGCTCGCGCGGCGGCGTCACCGGCAGCAATCCCATCTCTTACGCCATCCCGGCGGGACGGCATCCGCCGCTGCTGCTGGATATGTCCATCGCCACCGTGGCCGGGGGCAAGGTTTATGCGGCGCGCAGCCGCGGCGAGCGCATCCCGGACACCTGGCTGGTGGGCGCGGACGGCCGCCCCACCACCGACCCCGGCGGGTACCCGGACGTGGGCGCGCTGCAGCCGGCGGCCGGTCACAAGGGCTATGGCCTGGCGCTCCTCATCGAGAGCCTGGCCGGCATCCTGAGCGGGGCCGCCTTCACCTGGCGCGTGGGCACCTGGATGTGGGACGACGGAACCCAGCCCACCCATCATGGCGCGGCCTTTCTGGCCATTGACACCAGCGTAATGATGCCCGCGCCCGCCTTCGCCCGGCGGATGGAAGCGCTGGTGGAGGAGATTCACGCCGCGCCGCGGGCCGACGGCGTCGAGCGCCTCTACGTGCCCGGCGAGATGGAATGGGAACGGCACGCCCGCGCGACACGGGAGGGCATTCTTCTGCCGGCCGACGTCACCGCCAGCCTCGAAGAGGCCGCCGCAATGACCGGCCTCAATTGCTCCGAATTCATCCCCTGAACCGCACCGATGAACGCTTCCACACCCGCTTCCCCGTCGTCGCCCATGTTCTCTCTCCGGAACAAGGCAGCCATCGTCACCGGCGCCGCGTCGGGCATCGGCGCGGCGATTGCCGAGAGCTTCGCCCGCGCCGGCGCGCGGGTCTATGTGACCGACTGCAACGAAGCCGGGGCCGAGGCCATGGCGCGCAGGATCGAAGAACAGGGAGGCCAGGCCAGGCTGGCCGTGGCCGATGTGACGAGCGAGGCCCAGTGCCAGGCCCTGGCCGCGCGGGTGCTGAGCGAGAACGACGACCGCTGCGACGTGCTGGTCAACAACGCCGGCGTGGGCCACGTGGGCACGATCCTGACAACCG
This sequence comes from Verrucomicrobiota bacterium, assembly GCA_022711695.1. GTDB lineage: Bacteria > Verrucomicrobiota > Verrucomicrobiia > Limisphaerales > JACRJZ01 > JACRJZ01. The sequence goes on from JAKLEJ010000044.1 coordinate 2,438, forward strand.
AGCCCGCCGACCTGGAACGGCTTTGGCAGGTCAATCTCAAAGGCGCCTACTACCTCAGCCGGGCGGTTCTCCCGGCCATGATCCGCCGCCGCGCCGGCTCGATCGTCAACCTGGCCTCGATCGCCGGGGTGACGGGCATGGAGGCGCGCTTCGCCTATGTGGTCACCAAGCACGCCGTCGTGGGCCTGACCCGGGCCATGGCCATGGACCACGGCCAGACCGGCGTGCGCATCAACTGCATCTGTCCCGGCCGAGTCCAGACGCCCTTTGTGGATGCGCGGCTCAAGGAGTACGGCGACCCGGCGGATTACCTCAAGCAGATGGTGGCCCCCCACGCGCTCAAGCGCATGGCCCAGCCGTGGGAGATCGCCGCGGCGGCGGTTTACCTGGCCAGCGACGAATCGGCCTTCGTCACCGGCAGCGCCATGCTGGTGGACGGAGGGTACACGGCCGGAAAGTAGGCCGCCAGGAGGCGGCGCGAATTTGGGGCTTGCCCGGAAAAGCGGCCCCGGCGGCAACGAAAAACCAGAATCATATGCGAATCATTCGATACCAGGATCCCCAGGGGGCCGTGCGCTATGCGGCGCAACAGCCCGACGGCTCGGCCCGCCAGATCGCCGGCGACCTCTTCGGCGCCCACGAGGTGACTTCCGAAATAGCCCAGGTGCGCAAGCTGCTGGCCCCGGTCGCCCCGGCGGCCTTCTTCTGCATCGGCCTCAACTACCGGCGGCACGCCGAGGAGGGCAAGGCCCCCCTGCCGCAGTTCCCGGTGCTCTTCATGAAGTCGCCGGCAGCCCTGCAAAACCCGGGCGACCCCATCGTGCTGCCCCGCCGGTTGCGCAGCGACGAGGTGGACTACGAGTGCGAGCTGGCCGTGGTCATCGGCAAGCGCTGCAAGAACGTCCCGAAGGATCAGGCGCTGGATTACGTGCTGGGCTACACCTGCGCCAACGACGTCAGCGCGCGCGACTGGCAGGGCAAGTGGGGCGGCAGCCAGTGGTGCCGGGGCAAGACCTTCGACACCTTCGCCCCGCTGGGCCCCTGCCTGGCGCTCAAGGACGAAATCCCGGACCCTTCCGCCCTCAAGATCCGCACCGTGCTCAACGGCCAAACCATGCAGGACTGGCGCACCGACGACATGATCTTCGACGTGCCTTCGCTGATCGCTTTCCTGAGCGGCAGCACCACCCTGCTCCCCGGCGCGGTCATCCTGACGGGCACGCCTCATGGCGTCGGTTTCGCGCGCAAACCGCCGGTGTTCCTGAAGCCGGGCGACACCGTCACCGTCGAGATCGACAAGATCGGCTCGCTGACCAACCCGGTGGTGGAGGAGAAATAACTTGAAGCGCGCGGGTTTCACGGGTGTCCGTGCGTGTCGTCATCCGTGTCATCCGCGCAATCGGAGGTTCAACTGGATCGATGATGACTTCCCGCGAGCGAGTGCTGTGCGCGCTGAGCCATGAGGAGCCGGACCGGGTTCCGATCTTCCTCGGGACCTCGGGGGTCACCACCCTGAACACGGCGGCTTACGACCGGCTCAAGGCGCACCTGGGCCTGCGGACGGAGACGCGCTCGTTCTGGCGCGCGCTGCAATACGCCATCCTCGACGAGGAGGTCATGGCCCAGTTCGGCTCGGACGGGAGACCGCTTATCCCCGGGCCGGCCCCCTCGATGTTGAGCCGGGACATCGCCCCGGACCGCTTCGCGGACGCCTGGGGAATTGTGTGGCAGCGCCAGCCGGGGAACGCCTATTACGACATCGCCCGACACCCGCTCGAAGATGCCACGGTGGACGACCTGGAACGCTACCCGTGGCCGGACCTGGCCAACCCCGGCCGCTTCGAGGGGCTGCGCGAGAAGGCGCGGGCCATCCAGGCGGCGGGCCAGGCGGTGGTGGCGCTCAGCGGCGTCAGCCCCTTCGAGTTCAGCTACATGCTTCGCGGCATGGACCGCTGGTTTCTCGACCTGGCCGGCGATCGTGCGTTCGCGCTCGCGCTGATGCGAAAACTCACCGGCCTGATGCGCGCCGCCGCGGAGCGACTGCTCGAGGAAGCCGGCGAGTTCATCGACGTGGTGATCACCGGCGACGATCTGGGCAGCCAAAAGGGGCCGCTGATCTCCACCGCGATGTACCGCCAGCTCGTGAAGCCCTTTCATGCGGAACTGATCGGCGCAATCAAGGCCCGCTCCCGGGCCCGGATCTTCTATCACTCGGACGGGAACATCTATCCGCTGCTGAAGGACCTTGTCGAGGTTGGGATCGATCTGCTCAACCCGGTGCACGTGTCCGCAGGCGAGATGGGCGACACCGCGCGCCTGAAGCGCGAGTTCGGCGGCCGCCTCTCCTTCTGCGGAGCGATCGACTCGCAGACGGTGCTCCCGCACGGCACACCGGACGACGTGCGCCGCGAAGTGCGGCGACGCCTCAAGGACCTCGCCCCGGGCGGAGGCTACATCCTGGCCGCGGTGCATTGCATCCAGCCGGACGTGCCCCCGGAAAACGTCTGTGCGCTGTTCGAGGAGGCGGCCGCGGCGGGCCGCTATCCGCTGGCGCTTTGAGGGCCACCCGATGCTGCCCAAAGAACGAGTCATTGCCGCGTTGGAGTTCAAGACCCCGGACCGCATCCCGGTCGGGGAAACCGGGGTCGATTACACGATCACCGAGCGGGCGCTCGGCCGGCCCACGCTCTACCGGGCCAAGTGGAAGGAATACACCGCGGTCTGGCAGGGGCGGCGCGACGAGTATGTCGCCTCCTGCAAGCGCGACATCGTCGAGCTGGCGCGCCGGTTCGAGCACGACGTCGTGCCGGCGTTCCTGGTCCCCTCGCGCCACAAGCCGGTTCCACAACCCGAGTTTCTCTCGGACTTTCGCTGGCGAATGCCCGATGGCCGGGTCTTCGCCTTCTCGCCCGAAAGCGAAGGGCATCCCTTCCTGCTCTCCAACCCCGAGGTCGCCTTGGAAACGCTGGAGGACATCCTTTTCGACCCGGACGAATCCGAGCTGGAACTGGTGCGGCACGTGGCAAAGGAAATGGGCGACACGCACTTCATTCTCGGGCGGCCCGGCGACGGCGTGCTGCCGATCATGAGGTACACGCTCGAGTTCCTCCTGGCGGGCATGATCGAGCGCCCCGACTTGATCCGGCGCATCATCGAGGTGGAGACCCACCACTGCATCAAGGTCAGCGAGGCGCTGCTCGAAGCCGGCTGCGACGGGGTGCTGCCCACCAGCGATCTGGGCGGCAACAACGGGCCGTTCATGTCGCCCGCCATGTTCCGCGAGTTCATCTTTCCCGGCCTCAAAGCCGAGTGCGAGGCCGCGCACGCACGGAACAAGTACCTGATCAAGCACACCGACGGCCAGTTGTGGCCGGTGCTCGACCAGATGATCGAAGCGGGCATCGACGGCTGGCAGGGCATTCAGCCCGAGATCGGCATGACGCTGCCCGCGCTCCAGCAGCGTTATGGCGGCCGGCTGTGTTTCTGGGGCGGGGTGTCCATGCCGGCGCTGATCGACGGCGCCGAATCCGAAGTCGAGGAGGAAGTCCGCATCGCCTGCGAATGCGCGCCTGAAGCCGGCGGGCTGGTCATCGCCTGCGCCAACAGCGTGATGGTCGGCGTCAATTACGAGAACTACCTGGCGCAACTGCGGGCCGCCCGGCGCTACGGGCAGAAGCCGGCAGGCCCAGGCTGCCTATGAACCTGCCCCCACCTGGTCTCCGACCACCCTCTTCCGTCCGACGGGAGAGCGTCGGGCCAAACCGCGTCCGACCCAAACGGCCGCCGCGGAAGCCAGCAGGCGCGCCAGGACTCTCCCTCTCCTATCGGATGGGAGAGGGTCGGGGTGAGGGATTTCCCGAGGCTCCATGCCCTCGGCCCGTGTCAGGATTTCGAGGCTTTCCATTCCCATGAGCTACATAGGCATCGACCTCGGTTCAACCTTCCTCAAAGGGGCGGTCCTCGATCTGGACGCACTGGTCATCCGGCATATCGAGCGGCAGCCGTTTCCAGCCCCGGTCCCCGGGCTGCCGCCGGCCTTTCGCGAGTTCAGCCCGGCGGCCATCGTCGAGGCCACGCGCTCGCTCCTGGATCGCCTGCTGAGCCGCGCGCCCGACGCCGCCGGCCTCGTGATGTGCAGCCAACTGCACGGGATGGTGCTGACCGCGGAAGACGGACGCGCAGTCTCCAACGCCATCAACTGGCAGGACCAGCGCGCGCTCGAGCCGTTTCCGGGCGGCGGGGGCAGCTACTTCGACGAAATCAACCGCCGCATCACGCCCGAGGAGCGCCTTCAACTGGGCAACGAGCCGCGCCCGGGCGTGCCGCTGTGCTACCTGTTCTGGCTGGCCCAAAACGGCCTGCTGCCCGCCGAACCGGCCGTCGTCGCCGCCCTGCCCAGCTACGTCGTCGCCGCCCTGTGCGGCAGCCCGGTCAAGTCCGACATCACCCACGCGTTCGGCCACGGCGCGCTCGACGTCGAGACGCTGGACTGGCGCCGGCCTGTGGTTGCCCGGCTCGGGCTCGACCGCGTTCAGTGGCCCGGGATTGTGCCCCAGGGGGCCGTCGTCGGGCATTACCGCGCCGGGGCGCGCAGCCTGCCGGTCTTCGCGCCGGTGGGCGACTATCATTGCTCGCAAGTGGGGGCTTTCCTCGAGGAAGGCGAACTCTCGGTCAACATCTCCACCGGCTCGGCGGTGATCCAGGTGTCGCGGGGCTGCGAGTTCGGCGATTTCCAGACCCGCCCGTGGTTCGACGGCCGCTTTCTCAAGACCATCACCCATATCCCCGGCGGCCGGGCCCTGAACGCGCTCGTGCGGCTGCTGAGCGAGTTCGCCGAGGCCCAAGGCGCCCGATCGCGCGACCCGTGGGACTACATCCTGGCCGAGGCCGGAAAAGTCGAGTCCACCGACCTGCGGGTGGACCCGGCCTTCTACTTCAGCGCCCTGGGCGACCGCGGCGCGATCACGAACGTCCGCGAGGAAAACCTCACGGTGGGCCAGCTCTTTCATGCCGCCTTTGCCGGCATGGCCGACAACTACGCGCGGTGCGCGGCCCGGCTCGCCCCGCGCAGGGACTGGACGCGGTTGGTCTTCTCGGGTGGGGTGGCGCTGAAGGCCGCCCTGCTGCGGCGCCTCATCTGTGAACGCCTCGGGCAAGTCCATCGCCTGGCGGCTTCCGACGAGGACACCCTGCTGGGCCTGCTGGTTCTCGCCCTGGCCTTCAGCGGCCGATGCGCCTCGGTTGCGGATGGCATTGCCTTTGCCCGGGCACGGTTTCGGGGCGTCGCCTGACCGGGGCTGCGTGCCGCCGCACGAGCCCGCGGCGACCCCGTGCAGAATAGGCATTCTTGCCTGCCGTTTTGCCGACTTCCCAGTCGGCAGGCGCACCTTGCTCCCCAACGCGGGTTTGGAGCGGAGGAGTCCGCGGGTTGGAAGACCTGCATACATCTGGACCGAACCCTCAACCAGGGGGACGATCGAGCACGCCCATTCACCAAAGCCAGTAGCGTCGGTTCAGGTAGTTCTCCACGGCAACACGCTCGTCCGGCGAAAGAGCGCGGTCGAAGATCATGAACTCCGCCATCTCGCCATCCCACGGCTTGGTGTTCCCCCCGGCGCCGATGCGAGGAAATTCCTGGACGGTGAACACCGGGGTATTCCCTGCGGAATAGGTTACACCATTGAACCGGCTGCTCCAACTGTTGCTCGTGGCTTGAGGGTTGTACAGGTGGAACGCCGTGAGCCCCTCCAGCGGCGCCTCGATCGAATGCGTGTTGTTGCCGTCGAAGAAGTTGTCGAAAACCGCGTTGGTCGCGCTGCTGCCACCCCGGGTCGGATATTCCGCGAGGTTGGCTCCAAAGCACCAGTGTTCGCGCTGCTCCGCGGGCGCGTAACTTCGCGCCCTGAGCACCGCAAACCCTTCCGCCGCCGTCCAGGCGATGTTCGTGAAATATCGGAACGTGAGAAAGTTGGTCGTGAAGAACCCGATCACCGGTTTATTGGTGGCAATGCCGTTCTCAACCACCAGCGGCCGGTGATCTTTCGCGGACTGCAGGTCCTGGGAAGCCGGATTGCCACTGCCCGACTGGTCCGCCCAAAAGTCCAGGGGACTCGCGCCACGCCCGCAGTCCGCCTTCAGCCACAGCTTGAGCGCGGCGAGCGGGACTTCCGCACCGTTGACCGCAGTGGTGACGCTGGCCTCGGTAGAATACCCGGCGGCGCCCGCCCAGTTGTTGGCGGCCACCCGATACGTGTAGGCCGTGTTCGTCTCCAGGCCGCCGTCCAGGTGGGAGGCGCTGTTGCGCAGGCTGGCGACGGTGAGAAAGGCGCCTCCGTTGGTCTTGCGTTCGAGCACAAACGTGACATTGGTGTTCGAGAGGCTCGCATCCCAGGCGACGCTGACCTGGGTAGGGGAGACGGCCTGGGCCACGAGATTGCTCGGGCTTGCCGGCGGGACGGTCACCCACCCGTAACGCCGGTTGAGATAGGCCTCGATTCGGTCCCGCTCCGCCTCCGTCAGCACCCGGTCGTAGAAAAGGACCTCGCCAATGTAGCCGTCGAAGTACTCGCCAAAACCGTTTCGTCCCAGCTCCCCGGCCGCGGTCGGAAAGCCCACCACATTGCTCCGGGTCGAGAAGTGGAGCACGCCGTTGAGCCGGCTGGTCCATTCGCCGGCCTGGCTGGCCACGTTGTAGATGTGCGGCTGGCTCACAGCCAAGGACGGGATGCCGGACCGGATGCCGTCGCCCGAGGCGCGGCCGAAATTGTCAGCGACCGCGCCCAGCGTATCGGGGTAGCGGCCGCCACTGCCGTTCCCTTGCAGTGTCCAGAGGCCGCGATGGTTGGCCGGATAATCATGGTGGGCCTGCAAGACGAGAAACGCCTCGGCTTGGCTCACGCCGTTGACCAGATTGGTCAGCAGCCTGAAGTAGTTCGTGCCGGCAAACCAGATGGCGGGACGGCCGTTGAGCCAGTTGGCCACAAACAGCGGCTGGTTATTCAGCGTCAGTTGCTGGGCGCTATTCCCGGTCTCACTTCGATCAAGCCAAGTCCTGACCTTGTTTGTCGTTCCGGCTTCAAGTGCAACGAGATTAGTGTCGGCAGCCAACCACATCCTTAGACCCGGGGCCAGCTTGGGCGGCGGCACGGCAGCGAAGTAGAAGGATTGCGAAGCCGGCTGGTTCGTGAACGTATAACTATTGCACGAGTACCCGACGCCGAGCCACCTCCACAACCAGTTGGTCACGTGGTTTCCGGTCAGGTTCTCGACGCCGTAGAGGTCGTAGGGCACACCGTTCGTGCCGCCCCAAAGCTCGAACGTGACCGTGGCGGCGCCATTGGTTTCCAACACCGAGACCAGATTCGTCAAGAACACCGGCCCGCCCCCCGTGCAATTCTGCAGGCTGTCCATCTGCACTCCCCCGCCACCTTGCGTTTGCGCCTTCCGCAGCCCGGCCACCGCGATTTGTGCGGCGATTTCCTCTTCCGACATCGGCCCCAAGGCCGCTGCATTGGAGTAAACCCGGTGATACCTGGCCACCTCCGCGCCTGTCAGAGGCCGCCCGAAGAAACAGACCTCGTCGAAGGCGCCTCCCGCCGGGCAGAGCCCCGAAACCGCGCTGCCAATGACGACGGCTGTCTCCGCCGCGTCCGTCGCCACCACGCCGGGCCCTTGCGCCACGCACGCATCGTTGAGGTAGAGTTCCGTGACACTTCCGTAATTCAGCGTGATCAGATGCCACTGGTTCAACGCCCAGTCTGCTTTCGCCTCCAACAACGTGGCGGTTCCGCCGTCGGTCGCAGCGTCCAGACAAATGCTGGCACAGTCCTCATTCCAACGCAGCGAGAAGTTCAACGTGACGGTTCCTTGCCGCAACTCGATCATTTCGATCAGGCGGGCGTTTGCGCTCTCAGCGCTCCGGTTGAACCAAAAGCGAATCGCGCCATGCCCGCACGCCGCGTTGGTCCGACCGGTTTGATCAAGGGCCGGAACGAGAAACGGAGCAACGGACTCGCCGCCCCGATCCAGCGCATACCCCGAGAAGCTCTCGACGACGGCGTAGTCGGTGGCGACGGATGCGGGACGATTGAGCCTCGAATAGTATGCCTCATCGAAACTCACCTTCTGAAGCCGCGGCGGAGCTTCCGGCAGTGGCGGAAGTGGCGCGCGTGGGGCCGGGAATGCTCGAAAAGAAACCGCCACCAGTGCTCCGGCGATCGCGCAACTGCGTCGTGTGGATGTCTTCATGGCTTCCGAAATTGCCGTGTTGTGTGGTCAGAGAGACCTCAACGGGAACGGCGCACGAACGCGAGCAACGCAATGGAACAAAGGGATAACAGCATCCACGTGCTGGGCTCGGGAACGGCTCGAAGTTCCAGATCAAGACGGTAATTGGCGGTGGACGGGGATGGGCCTAAATCGTTATTGGAGATATAGACGCCGTACGAGCCTTCAGGAAGCCGACTTAGCGACAATTGAGGCAATAGACTTCCATTTGCGGGATTCAGGGCAGAACCCAGTTCGCTTGAAAACGTATCGTCCCCCACCCACACCGCAATGGGCCGGTCGGCTGCCAACTCTATGGCCACGATCTCAGCACCTCCCGGAACTGTAAGAGCGAAAAAGTCGCTCAACAAGACTCCGCCAGGACCAGGACCTGAAGGAATGAACTCAACTGAACTGAGAACCCTGTTGAATCCCAAGCCAAGTGGTTGGAGGGGCGTCGGGCTTGACCCATCGCGCGACAGTTGGCCATTGATCGATTCATCCCAAAGGACGAACGCGCCTTGGCCGTGCGCCAGGCAGGTCAACATCAGAGTGAGGCCGAAAGTCAAGGGAGTCTTCATGCGGCTGTTTTTCTATCAGGAATTGCGTCGGTCGGGCCATGAAAAAGTCAGCGCGGGGACAACGCAAATGGACTGCGAAGCTGGCTGATCAGTCTCCGTTCCGTGCAGCGACAACAGACCGCCCGTTCGTCCGAGCGCAAACCCCGAGAAGCTCTCGACGACGGCGTAGTCGGTGGCGACGGATGCGGGACGATTCGTGCTGGAGCAACACCATTCGTCAAAGCTCAACCGCTGAAGCGCCCGCGGCAATCACTCGCAGCGCAGGCGTCGGCTTTGCTGCGTTGCAGGCGTTGCCGAAGCCCTTCGGCAACGTTGGGGACCGTCCTTCGTGTCACTTGGGTTCGAAAGAAGCGAGGAAGGAAGGCCTTGGTGTCCAGGTTATTGCCGCGGAACGTTCAAACCAAACGCGAACGCGCTTGCGTTTAGTAATACCAAACGTTATCGCAGCCACGTATGGTAAAGCGCCACCACTGGCTAGACCAAATCGACGAGGCTTGGCAGCAGCGAAATCGTGACCGCGCCGAAGGTGTACGGGTTCGATACCGGATTTGTGTGCGCCTGTCGCGGTTGGACCAGTCTGCGGCCCGAGGACCTCGGGCGGCTCTGGGAGCATTACGTCCTCAACGAACTCACGGCGCATCTGTCCCCCTGCTCCCTGCGCTATTGGCGGGACAAACAGGGCCACGAGGTCGATTTCATCTGGGCGGCCACCGGCCGGATGCCGCTGGCCATCGAGTGCAAATGGTCGGCGCGCGATTTCGACCCGGCCAACCTGATGGTGTTTTCCCGCGCTTATCCCCGCCACGATCTGCTGGTGGTCACCACGGACGCCCGCCCGGCCTTCACGCGCGAATGCGCCGGCCGACCGGTCCGCTTTCTGACCCTGGATCGCCTGGTCGAGCGGCTCAAGAGGGGGTGAGCCTCCCAGGCTGCCAAAGGACCGTGCTTGGGACATCAGGCTCGGTTCGCGGGAGAGTCGGGAAGCGTTTGCTTTTCGGCGGGATCTCCTTCAAGCTCGCGGCAAACCTATGGCGCGCTTTTCACGTCTCGAAGTTCTGAACCGAATGACCGAGGTCGGCCTTGTGCCGGTGTTCTACCACGGCGACCTCGAACTCGCCTCGGAGGTGGCGGCGGCCTGCGCCGCCGGCGGCGTCACCCTCTTCGAGTTCACCAATCGCGGCGACCACGCCATCGACGTCTTCCGGGAACTCGAGCGCCGGGCGGCGCGCCAGACGCCCGGAATGATCCTCGGGGCCGGGTCCATCGTGGACGAGGCCACGGCGGCGCTTTACGCGGCCCACGGGGCCAACTTCATCGTCGGCCCGTCGTTCAACGAGCGCGTGGCGCGGTTCTGCAACCGCCGCAAGATCGCCTATCTGCCCGGGTGCGCCACCGCCACCGAGATCGGGACCGCGGAGGAGGCCGGGGTGGAGATCGTGAAGCTCTTTCCCTGCGAGCTGGTGGGCGGCCCCGAGTTCGTCAAGGCCCTGCTGGGCCCCTCGCCGTGGACGCGCGTCATGCCGACGGGCATTCGCCATGTGACGAAGGAGGGGCTGGCCGAGTGGTTCAAGGCGGGCATCGTCGCGGCGGGAGTCGGCCGCGAGCTGTTCAAGAAGGAATTCATCGACCAGAAGGACTTTGCCGGCCTGGCCCGGCGGGCCGCCGAAATCCGCCAGTGGATTCAGGAAGCGCGCGGGCGCTGAAGATCTCGCCGATGCCAGGCGGAGGCGGGTCCCCGAACCGGCTCGGCAGCGACGCAGCTTCTGTGGTTCGACCACGGCGCGCGCCGGCCCCAATCGATTTATGCGATACAAAACAACGATCCGTTTCGGTTTGCTTCACGCGGCGCTCCTGGCCGGATTTGAGGCAATGGCCGTCTCTCCGCGTCCGGCTGAATACCAGCTCCGCCAGCAGTGGGCCGGGGCGTGGCTGAACGCCCAGCCCGGAGGCGCCCCCGCCCACCTCGTGCTGGTTCAGGAGGACGCGCACGACTCGATCAGCCGCGGCCGTTCGTGGCGCGGCACGCCGTTTCAGATCGGCGCCAGGACCTACGAACACGGTCTGGCCTTCAACGCCAACAAACGTCTCCGCGTCGTGCTAGATCGCCCGGCGGACCGGTTCACCAGCGACGTTGGCCTGGAAAACAACGACGACACGCGCCGGGGCGCCGCGTCGGGAAACGGGTCCGTGACCTTTCACGTGCTGGCGGACGGCAAAGAGCTGTTTGCCACCCCGGTGCTCCGGCTCAACGACGGTTCACGGCCCGTGGATGCGCCCCTGCGGGGCGCCAGGGAATTCGATATCCGCGTGGGCGACGGCGGAGATGGGCGCGGGTGGGACCAGGCGCTTTGGGGCGGAGCGGAGATTCACCTTCA
>JAKLEJ010000440.1 GCA_022711695.1 Verrucomicrobiota bacterium
CGGCGGCGCCGGTGGCGCTGCTGCGCCTTCCCGGCCCTGAACCCAGGGGGCTGGCACTGGTCCCCGCCGGCGCCAGGAAGGAGGCCGGCGATGCCGGCCCCAGCAGCGGCGGCGCGGTAAGCCGGCTTGGCTATCCGGCCGCCCAACACGGCGCGGCCGGCCGGGCGCAATGGTATGTGCAGGAAGCGGCCGGCGGCCTGAAGTATTGCGCCTGCCTGGAGAGCCGGCGCGCGGGCGACGAAACGTGGATCGCCCTCACGGTGACGTCGTCCAGCGACGATCCGGACCCGCTCGGGCTGGCGCGGCGGCGCTGCCGGGAAGCGGTCGAGCAGGGGTATCCCGGGATGCTGAAGCCCCACGCGGAGTGGTGGCGGGGTTTTTGGGAACAGTCGAGCCTGCGCGTGCCGGAGCGCGAGATCCAGAATTACCACTCGCTTTGCCGCTACTTTTACGGAGCGGCCTCGCGGCGGGGCGCTCCGCCCATGCCCTTGCAGGGGGTGTGGACGGCCGACAACGGCGGGCTGCCTCCGTGGAAGGGCGATTATCACAACGACCTCAACACGCAGATGACCTACATCGGCTATCACGTGCCCGGCCATTTCGAGGAGGGGGCGTGCTACCTCGATTTCCTGGTCAAGCTCACGCCGGTGTTCACCGAATTCGCCCGGGACTTCTACGGCACGCCGGGGCTGGCCTCGCCCGGGGTGATGTCCCTGGCCGGGCAGCCGCTGGGCGGCTGGGGTCAGTATTCGCTGTCTCCCACCATGACCTCGTGGAACGCGCATCTCTTCTACCTGCACTGGCGCTACACGATGGACGAGGCCTTCCTCCGCGAGCAGGCTTATCCGTGGTGCCGGGCGGCCGGGGAATGCCTGCGGGCCCTGATGAAACCGGACGAACGCGGCCTGCTCAAGCTGCCGCGCTCCTCCTCGCCGGAGATTTTCGACAACAGCAAGCGCGCCTGGCTCATCCCGAACAGCAATTACGATTTGATGTGCCTGAAGATGCAGTTCCTCGCGTTGGCGGAAATGGCCGACGCACTCTCGAAAGCCGACGAGGCCCGGGCCTGGCTCGCGGTGGCGACGGCCCTCGGCGATTTTCACGCCGACGCCAAAGGAATGCTCCTGGTGGACGCCAAAACGCCATTGCCTCACAGCCACCGGCATCTGTCGAACTTGATGGGCCTGTATCCCTTCAACCTGATCACCTCCGAGGGGGGCGAGGAAGACCGGCGTCGCATTCGCGCCTCGCTGGCGCAGTGGGACGAACTTGGGACAAGCCAGTGGTGCGGGTACAGCTTCTCGTGGATGAGCGCGCTGCGGGCGCGCGTGGGCGAGGCCGAGGCGGCCGTCCGGCATCTCGACATCCTCGTGAAAGCCTTCATCCTGCGAAACGGCTTTCACGTCAACGGCGACCAGACCCGCAGCGGCTTCTCGGGCATGACCTACCGGCCGTTCACCCTCGAGGGAAATTTCGCCGCCCTCCAGGCCGTCCACGAGATGCTGCTGCAGAGCTGGAGCCCCACGCCGGGCAAACGCGACACCGAAGTCATCCGCCTCTTCCCGGCGACTCCGTGGCGCTGGCACGACGCGGAATTCGACAACCTGCGCGCCGAAGGCGGCCACCGGGTCAGCGCGCGCCGCCAGAGAAACGCCACCATCTGGCTCCGGATCACGGCCGGCAAGGACGGGGAGCTGCGCCTTCGGGACAACTTCGCCGGCCGCGAGCCCAAATGGAACAGGCCGGTTCGCAAGGCGGGCGAGCTCTTTGTGGCGACGCTGAGGAAGGGGGACGTCCTCGAGGCGTCACTGGCGCTTCCCGCGGAGATTCCGGCCGCCCCGGAAAACCTCGCCGAGCCGGTGGTGGTGGCGCCGTCCAGCGGCCTTCGCTCGAACCGGCTGCCGCTGCGCATCGGCGCCGCCAGCGACGGCAGCAACCGGTTCAAGGGCGACATCGCCCGCGTCCAGGTGGAGACCTGGGTCTTAAGCGGGGATGAAATCGCGGCGCTGGCCGATCCGAAATGGGTTGGGGGCGAACTCGGGGCGGCGGCGGTCGGAAAACCGGAACGGTTGGCGGCCCTGGGCGAGATCGCCGGCAAGGCCTATCGGCTGGACGGTCACGGCTACCTGGAGATCCCCCACCATGCTTCGCTCAACGGCGAAAAGGGCCTGACGCTCGCGGCGTGGATCCGGCCTGCCGAATTCCCGGCCGCCGGCATGCGAATCATCGACAAATGCCCGGTCAGCGCGGCGCAGGGCTACCTGCTGGACACCTACCCGAAGGACTCCCTGCGGCTGATCACCCGGGAGCCGCATTTGATCCATCCGGCCAAATTGACAGTCGGCCAGTGGACGCATGTCGCGGCCACGGTGGACGGGCCGACGGGCAAACAAACGCTCTACCTGAACGGCAAGCCCGTTGCGGGCAACTAGAGGAGGCCAACGGAACCAACACGCTCCAGATCGAACCCGACGGCCGGATTCGCTGAACCCGACAAGGTATTACCCTATGCTCCAACCTCTCCTGCGCGCACTGGTTGTCCTTCTGCTCGGGCTGCCGCCCTTGCCCGCCGCCGTGATTGTCAAGCACGAGCATCTCGTCAACGCCGATCCGACCTGGTCCTTCCGGTCGATCGTCCGGCCCTCGAAATCGGATCTCGCGGCCGGCGCGAAGATCGCCCTGGCGGGCGACCGGTTCGAGCCCGCGGGCGCGGATGGCGCGGTGCTGGTGAACGGGGTGTTGCCGAACGACAGCCTGGACCTCACCGAGGAGGCGCTGCTGGCCAACGCCAACACAAATGGGGGAAACCTGGCGATTGACCTGGGCCGGACGCAGCCGGTTGCCGCAGTGGCATCGTACTCGTGGCACGAGTGGGACGTGGACCAGGGCTCGCGCGGGCCGCAGGTGTTCACGCTCTACGGCAGCGCGGCGGAGAGCCCCGATCCGACGAACCTGACCGCGTGGACGAAGCTGGCCGACGTGGACACGCGCCCGAACAAGACCGGCGCGAAATGGGGCGGGCAGCATGGGGCGGTCGTCACGGACATTTCCGGCAAGCTCGGCGACTTCCGGCATTTGTTGTTCGTGGTGCAGCGGACGCGTTCGCCGCTTCAGCCGGATGCGGGCTTGACCGGGACGTTGTTTTCGGAAATCGACGTTCATTCCTCGGCCACGCTCGCGCGGACCGGCGACGCCACGGTGCTCGAACCGGCAAAGGTCGAGCACGTCTGGGTGGTCTTCAAGACCCACCTCGACATCGGCTACACCGACACCATCGAGCAGGTGCTGAAGAAATACCGGGTCAACATGATGGACGGCGCCTTGAAGGTGGTGGAGTCCTCGCGCGCTTTGCCGCCGGAGCAGCGCTTTTCGTGGACGCTGGCGGGCTGGCCGCTGACTCATGTGCTGGGCCCGCAACAGGACCCGGCGCGCAAGGCCCGCATCGAGCAGGCGGTGCGGGAGGGGGCGATCACGTTCCACGCGCTGCCGTTTACGACCCACACCGAGACGCAGGATCTGGAGGACCTGGTTCGCGGGCTGGGCTATTCGACGCGGCTCTC
>JAKLEJ010000441.1 GCA_022711695.1 Verrucomicrobiota bacterium
CGGCTGCGCGCCTGGATCGCCCAGGCAACGGCCCTCGGTTACCCCGACCTCCTGGCCCGGCATCGGCGGGACCATCAGAGCCTCTTCGGCCGGGTCAGCCTGATCCTCGGGGAAACGGGAGCTGCCGCGCGGGGATTGCCCACCGACCAGCGCCTGGCCGCTTACGGGAAGGGGGGAACCGATCCGGAGCTGGAGGCGCTGCTTTTCCAGTACGGGCGTTACCTCCTGATGGGCTCCTCGAGGCGGCCGGGAATGCCGGCCAACTTGCAGGGGCTCTGGAACGACAGCAACCGCCCGCCCTGGAGCTCGGATTACCACGCCAACATCAACGTGCAGATGAATTACTGGCCGGCCGAGCCGGCCAACCTGTCCGAGTGCCATCTGCCGTTCTTCGACTTGATCCAGAGCCAGCTCCCGGCCTGGCGCAAAGCCACCCAGGCCTCGCGCGAGTACCAGACAGCCGCCGGCCGGGTGCGCGGCTGGACGCTGCGCACCTCGCACAACATTATGGGCGGCCTGGGCTGGCAGTGGGACAAGACCGCCAATGCCTGGTATTGCCTGCATCTCTGGGAGCATTTCGCTTCGACCGGGGACAAGGACTTCCTGCGCCAAAGCGCCTACCCGATCCTCAAGGAGGTCTGCGAATTCTGGGAGGACCAGCTCAAGGCGTTGCCGGACGGGCGCCTGGTCGTGCCCAAGGGCTGGTCGCCCGAACACGGGCCGCACGAGGACGGCGTGAGCTACAGCCAGCAGATCGTGCATAATCTCTTCAACAACTACGCGCTGGCGGCGGACGTCCTGGGGGCGGACCGCCCTTATCGCGACAAAATCGCGGGTTTGCGCGATAAGCTGGCGGGCCCGCAGATCGGCAAATGGGGGCAGTTGCAGGAATGGATGACCGACCGGGACGACCCCAAGGACCAGCACCGGCATACGTCGCACTTGTTCGCGGTGTTTCCGGGCGACCAGATTTCGGTAACGCGAACCCCGGCGCTGGCCAAGGCGGCGGCCGTTTCGCTGGAGGCGCGCGGGACGGCGGGCGACAGCCGGCGAAGCTGGACCTGGCCGTGGCGCTGCGCCCTCTGGGCGCGCCTGGGCAACGGCGAAAAGGCGCATGAAATGGTGCGCGGCCTCTTCACGCACAACCTGCTCCCGAACCTCTTCGGCAACCACCCGCCTTTCCAGATGGACGGGAACTTCGGCTATACGGCGGGGGTCTGCGAGATGCTGCTGCAGAGCCATGTGTATGAGCAGCAGGGCCCGAACATCCGGTTCGAGATTCACCTGCTGCCGGCGCTGCCGAAGGCCTGGGCGAGCGGCCAGGCGAAGGGCCTGCGCGCCCGCGGCGGCTTCGAAGTGGACCTGCAATGGCGGGAGGGCGCCTTGACCTCGGCCGCCGTCCGAAGCGTGACCGGCCAGAAATGCCTGGTTCGACTGGGGGCCAAAACCGCCGAACTCAGCCTCAAGCCGGGTCAGAACCGGCGCTTCGACGCCAACCTGGAGCGAGTCGCAAACTGATCCAGTTCCTTCTTGCCTGGAGCGGCGGTCTGACCTACAAGGAGCCATGAGTCGCTCCTCATCAGCATCGCCTTTTTCCGGACGCGAGTTTTCCATCCCCGGAATTCCCCCGGACCTGGGCGCCCGGCTGGTGTCGTGGCTGGTGGTGGCTTTCTGGGGGATCGTCGTAACGGTCCTGGTCTGGACGAGTTTCTACACCGTGCCGGCCGACTCGGTGGGGGTGGTGCAACGGTTCGGGAGATTTGTGCGCACCGACGAGCCCGGACTGCGCTTCAAACTGCCGGTCGGAATGGACAAGGTGACGCTGGTGCCGGTGCGGCGGCAGCTCAAACTCGAGTTCGGCTTTTCCACGTCCGGGGCGAGCAGTCCGTTCCAGGTCAGCCATGAGCCGGACGCGGAAAAAGCCATCGTCACCGGGGATCTGAACGAAACCCTCGTCGAGTGGATTGTGCAGTTTCGCATCAACGATCCCAAACGTTACCTCTTCGATGTGCGCGAGCCGGAGGAGACCCTGCGAGCCGCATCGGAGGCGGTCATGCGCGAAGTCATCGGCGACCGCACCGTGGACGAGGTGATCACGATCGGGCGGCAGGACATCGAGGTGGAGACCAAGGCGGTGCTGCAAAAGGTGGTCGAGCAGTACCAGCTTGGCATGAGCGTGGACCTCGTTCAGCTCAAGAACGTGAACCCGCCCAAGCCGGTGCAGGCGTCCTTCGACGAGGTCAACCAGGCCCAGCAGGAGAAGCAGCGCGCCATCAACATGGCCAACGGCGAGTATAACAAGGTGGTCCCGCGCGCCAAAGGCGACGCCGAGCGCCTCATCGCCGAGGCGCACGGCTACGCCCAGAAGCGCGTCAACGAAGCCGAGGGCGACGCCGCCTCGTTCAACGCCGTCTTCGCCCAGTACCAGAAGGCGCCGGAGGTCACCCGCCAGCGCCTTTTCCTCGAGACCATGACCGAGGTGCTGCCCAAGACCGGCCGCAAGATCATAGTCGATGACAAGGGCCAGCAGGTGCTCCCCTTGCTGCAGCTCCAACCCGAAAAGTAACCCGTCATGAACCTGCGCTCGCTCTTCGGCTCGCTCGGGGTAATCGGGGGGATCGTCCTTCTCCTGATCGCCGTCAACCTCTGCTTCTACACCGTGTCCGAACAGGAGCAGGTCATCATCACCCAGTTCGGCCGGCCCGTCGGCGAACCGGTCCGCGAGGCCGGCTTTCATTTCCGCGTGCCGTTCGTGCAGGCGGTCAACCGCCTCGACCGCCGCATCCTGGAGTGGGACGGGCGCGCCGCCGAGATGCCCACGCGCGACAAGCTCTACATCGTCGTGGACACCTTCGGGCGCTGGCGCATCAGCAACCCGCTGCAGTTCTTCACGCGGCTGCGGGACGAACGCAGCGCGCTCTCGCGGTTGGACGACATCATCGGCAGCGAGGTCCGCAACGCCGTGGCCAAGCACGACTTGATCGAAATGGTCCGCACCACCAAAGACCGCAAGCCGCTGGTGGACACCCTGCTCACCGCGGACGATGCGAAGGCCGCCGCCCTGCTGCCGATCGCGCTGGGCCGCACCGCCCTCGAAGCCGAGGTGGTGAAACAGGCCGCGCCCAAGCTCAAGGATTTTGGCATCGAACTCATCGATGTGCGCTTCATGCGCATCAATTACAACGCCCGCGTCAGCGCCAAGATTCACGAGCGCATGATCAGCGAGCGCCAGCAGATCGCGTCCCGATTTCGTTCCGAAGGCGAAGGCGAGGCCGCGAAGATTCTCGGCACCAAGGAGCGCGAGCTCAAGCGCATCGAATCCGAGGCTTACCGCGAAGTGCAGAAGGTGCGGGGCGAGGCCGATGCCAGGGCCTCCGAGATCTATGCGGCCGCCTACGGGACCAATCTGCAAGCGGCCGACTTCTACCGGTTTCTCCGCACCATGGAGGCCTACCAGAAGACCTTTAACCGCGACAGCACCCTGATCCTCTCCACCGACAGCGATTTTCTTCGCTATCTGAAGAGCCCGACGCCGCCAGGGCCGGGGGATGGAATGCCA
>JAKLEJ010000442.1 GCA_022711695.1 Verrucomicrobiota bacterium
GAGGGGGGCGGCGACTGGTGCGGCCAGTTCGCGGGGATGTCCTGGATCTTCTCGCATCGCGGGGTGCTGACCACGCTCGAGGGGGATCCCAGGTTCTTCTTCGACGACAGCCAGACGCCGCAGGCCCACGGGACCGGCACCGAGGAATGGGGTGGGGGCGGGGATTACTGGGGAGGACAGAACATGACCCTCCCCCTGGCCGGGCATCCCTGCGGCGCCCCCAGCCCGAAGGAGGCCCGAGGCCCGGAGGACCTCATTCAGTCGGCCTATCGTTTCCTGCTGGCGGACTTGATGCCGTTTGGGCGGCGCGCGCTGATTCGCCTCGAGCACGGCGGCGAGAACCTCTCTACCGAGCACTATGAAAGCGTGGCCTATTGGTACGGCTCGCCCGGCCGGACTTTGGCGCGCACCGACGAACTCAGGATCGGGGATGAGCGCAGCGAACGGGCGCATCGCTACCATTCTCCCCAGGCCAGCGAGCCCTACGCCCTCACCTCCCGATACGAGTGGGGGCCGGACACTCTTCCCGGGCCCGCCTCGACCGCCGAGACGCGGCCCCTGGCGGCCCCGGCCGACTTCGCCGAGTTCGAGTTCGAGCCCGAGGCCAACCGCCGCTACGCCATCTGGCTCCTGGGCTGCAACCTCGATGGGCGAAACACCTCCGACGCCTCCTGGATCCAGTTCGACGACGAGATCGGCACGGACCGTCTTGGGCCCGGCCACGCTCATCCGAAGGGTTTCGGCAACTGGCTGGATCGCTTCCCCGCCAACAGCAACGCCTGGTCCAGCGGCCTGCCCCAGGACCCGCCCCAGACCATCGTGTTTTCCCAGCCAGGCAAGCGCCGCCTGCGGATACAGCCCCGACACCCTCCGCACCGCATCCTCCAAATCTGGCTGAGCGCCTCGCAGCAGACCCTGCCGGCGCCCGACGTTCGGCCGCAAGCCGGCCCGGGCGAAATCGTGCTCCGACCGCGCGAGGCCGTGCGGGTGCAGGGCCAGGTGCGCCTGTCCGAGAGCGGACCCGGAGAGCCGGAAACCGTGCTGGTTGTTGGCGGCCGGCCGGCCGCCGGGAGCATCGAGGTTTACCCTGCTCACACCGAAACGGGGAGGAAGACCCAGGGGACCTCCGAGTTTTCGCTCTCGCTGCGCGCCGACAACCACGGGGTCCTGTTGCGGCGCACCCTGGATTACTCGTTTCCCAACCAGCGCGCCGAGGTGTTCGTGGCCGACGACAACCAAGGGGTGGTCGGCGAATTCAGGCCCGCAGGGGTCTGGTATCTGGCCGGCGCCAACACCTGCGTGCACAGCAACCCCCGAGAAGAACTCGGCGCCACCGTCCACGAGGTCCAGGCCTCCAATCGCCGTTTCCGCGATGACGAGTTTCTGCTGCCGGTCGATCTGACCCGGGGCCGCTCCTCCATCCGGGTGCGGCTTCGGTTCACGCCGGTCCGCATCCCGCTTTTCCCGGGACATCCCCTCCCGGAGCTGGCCTGGAGCGAAATCCGTTACGCCGCCGATTGCTGGGTGCTGCCGCCCGACCCCAATCCGTGAACGCTTCTTTGACCGTCAGCCGGCCGTTTTCCGAAACCAAACTGCGGTGGATTGCGTCTGAACGAGTGAACACGGATCGAAGCCTATGAACAAACAAAGCCTTGTTTGCCTGATCGTCATGTCCCTGGGACTTTCCCCCGTTCTCGTCGCCGCCCAGGAGGGGGCCGCGGCCACGCGGCCGGCCCAGCGGCCTCAATCTCGCGGCCCGGGAGGGCAGGGCGCGGGGCTGGACTTCAAGGCCGCCCCCGTGGCCCGGGACGCCGCCGAGAAGAGGATTCTGGACGTGCTGGACGAGATGGACACCAAGTTTCGCCGGGGCATGCTGAGCGTCCCGCGCGACGACGGCCGTTTGCTGCGGTTGCTGGCCGAGAGCTCGGGGGCGAAGAACGTCGTCGAGATCGGGACCTCCCACGGCTATTCGGCCACCTGGATGTGCCTGGCTTTGCAGAAGACCGGCGGCAAGCTCACCACGTTCGAGATCGACAAGGAGCGGGCCGCCCAGGCCCGGCAGAACTTCAAGCGGGCCGGCGTGGACTCGCTGGTGACGCTGATCGAGGGCGACGCCCACCAGGAGGTCACCAAACTCAAGGAGCCGATCGATCTGTTGTTCCTGGACGCCGACAAGGATGGCTACCTGGATTATTTCGAGAAACTGCTGCCGGTGGTGCGGCCGGGCGGATTGATCGTGGCCCACAACATGAGCGCCAACCAGGCCGATCGGAGGTTTGTCGGCTCCATCGCCACCAACGCCCTCCTGGACACGCTTTACCTGACCACGGGCGGCGAGGGCGTCGCCGTCATGCTCAAGAAACGCTGATCCGCTGGTTTGCCCTCGACGCAGATTTTGCGAAACAGCGCGCCCGGTGAACGTGCCACCCGTCAACCCGCCAACCGCTTCGGCGCCCCGGCGCGAACTCACGCTCCTGGATTCCACCTGCCTGATCGTCGGGATCATCGTGGGGGCCGGCATTTACCAGGTGGCGCCCGATGTGGCGCGCGGCTGCCCCGGCGTCCTGATGTTCCTGGGCCTGTGGCTGGCGGGCGGCCTGCTTTCGTTGTGCGGCGCGCTGGGCTACGCGGAACTGGCCAGCGCCTATCCGCAGGAGGGCGGCGATTATGCCTACCTGACCCGCGCCTACGGGCCCTGGGCCGGCTTTCTGTTCGGCTGGATTCAGATGGTGGTGGTGCGTCCCGGCGACATTGCGGTCATGGCCTTTGCCTTCGCCACCTATGCCCGCGCCATCCATGATCCGCTCGCCGGCAGTTCTTTTCCGCACAGCCAGCAGCTCTACGCCTGCCTCGCCGTGCTGGTCCTCACGGCGGTGAACCTGGCCGGGGTCCGGCAGGGCAAGTGGACCCAAAATGTGCTGACGTTCGCCAAGGTGCTGGGGTTGCTGGCCATCGTCGCCGTCGCCCTGTTCGCGCCGCGCGCCCCGGCCCCGGCGGTCTCCATCGAGCCCCTCCCGCTCAGCCTGGCCCTGATCCTCATCCTGTTCACGTTCGGAGGATGGAACGAGATGGCCTACGTGGCCGCCGAGGTCAAGAACCCCTCGCGCAACATCGTCCGGGCGCTGTTTCTCGGCACCCTGGCGGTCACGGTGCTCTACCTCCTGGTCAATGGGGCTTTCCTCAACGCCCTCGGCTACGCCGGAGTGGCCCACTCCAAGGCCGTGGCCACGGACACCGTCTCCTCCGTGCTGGCGGGCAGCGCCGGCCTCTGCATCAGCGCCCTCGTCTGTGTCTCGGCCCTCGGCGCTGTTAATGGCCTTGTCTTCACCGGGGCGCGGATTTCTTACGCCGTCGGGTGCGATCACCGTGTCTTTCGGCCGTTGGGCGTGTGGAACTCGCGCTCGGGAACGCCGGCCCGGGCCTTGATGGTGCAGGCCTTGATCGCGGTGGCCTTGATTGTGCTCCTGGGATCGTTCATCGACGCCATCCTTTACACCGCCGCGCCCGTTTACCTCTTCTACCTTGCCACCACCGTGGCGGTGATCGTGCT
>JAKLEJ010000443.1 GCA_022711695.1 Verrucomicrobiota bacterium
ATTTGAATATCAGTCGCACAGAGCGGGTCAGCGTCAAGCCCGCTGAGGGGTATGGCTTAAAGCGAATGCTTACTGCCGGAGAACAGCAGTCCAACGCTGCCGTGTATCTGTTCAAGCGAGCCTCGGGCGCGCTTTCGCGCAGTTGGCATTGGCTTGTCGTGGGCGCGGCCCTCGGTTGGTTTGGCGGGCTGGCGTGGAAAGCATTCCTTCAGGGCAACACCTACTCCGCGGAGATTGCCGTCCACGGGCCGTCTTTGCCGCTCTCCGCGAGCCCGGAGGCCGGCGGGAAGGCGGCGGCCAGCCAGCTCAAGAGCGCTACACGGCTGGCCTCGGACGAGTCGCTGCTGCGCCGCGCGGCCGCGCGGGGCTTGGCGCGGCCTTTGGAGGACGCCCTGCTGCGGAGTTCGGAGGTCCGTCCGGACGCCGACGAGAACACCCTCACGCTTCGCTTCCGGACCGACAGCCCCGTCGATGGTCTGCGCCTGATGGATGCCTGGACTCGCGAAACGCTGGCGGTGCTCGAGCAGCAGGCCAGCGAGCAGGAGGCCGCGCAGATGCTCTCCCTGACCAGCCGGCTGGTCTCGATCGACCGCACGCTGGCCTCGCTGGGGCAGGAGCTGGCGGCCCTGGGGGCCCAGGACGCGCAGGCAGGGGACCCGGCCGGGCCCTTCGCCCTGCTGCGCAAGAGCCAGGACCTCGAGGCCCGCCTGGGCGCGTTGGCCGAGCGCAAGGCCGCGCTGGATCTCCAGATTCTGAACCTGAACCGGGAGGTGCGCCGGCTCTCGCCGGCGCTGGTGGCGGCGCGGGACGAACTGAGCAAGGCGCTGACCCGGTACACCGACGAGCATCCCAAGGTGAAGGAACTGCGGGCCACCCTGGCGGAGCTGGAGGCGCGCGCCGCCGCCGAGGCCGGCGCCGCCGCGACCGATTCGGCCCCCGCTCCGGGGTCGGCCGGCGGGGCGCTTTACGCGCAGCTTCTCAGCCTGCAGAACGAGCGACTCAGCCTGGCCCGGGAGCTGGACCAACTGCAAACCAACCGGACCCGCCTGCCCGGCCTGCTGGTTTCCTCGGCCACCAACAGCGTCAAGCACACGGAACTGCAGGCCCGCTTCGAGGTGCTTTCCCAAGAGCGCCTGGAGGCGGTCAAAGCGGTGCAGTCCCTTCGGATTCTGCCGGCGGGCGGCGGGGGTCGATTCAGCCTGCTGCGTCCCGCGCGCCTCGAGAACCGGCTGCAGGACCAGTGGCAGGCGCACCTGGCGGCCGGAGGCGTGGGCTTGCTCGCCGGCCTGCTGGCCATGATGAGCCTGGCGCTGCTGGTGGACGTGACGCGCTGGCGGCTTTACTCGACCGAAGACCTGCGGCGGGCGTCCGGTTTGCCGGTGCTGGGAACGCTGAAGGAGATCGACCGGCTGAGCGCGGCCGAGCAGGAGCAGTGGGCTTTCCAGACGTTCACCCGCCTCAAGGGCCGGCTCACCCGCGCCAACGAGGAAGCGCTGGTCTGCGGGGTCATCTCGGTTCGGCAGGGCGAAGGCCGCTCGACGGTGGCGCGGCTGCTGACGGCCGCCGCCGCCAAGCAGGGTTACCGCAGCCTGGTGGTGGCGGCGGGCGGATCGCCCAAGGCCGGCGCCGAGCCCGCCCCGGCCCCGGCGGCGGACGGGGAAGACGGTTTGGAGTCATTGGAATTGGGAACATCGCTGGTACCGGCGCGCATTTCCGAGGCGGTCCGGCTGCCGCCGGCGGTGCGGAGCGAGGTGCAGTTGAGCGCCTCGGAGCTGACGCTGGAGCTGCGCGCGCAGTGGCGGGACGCGCTCCAGCAGGCGGAGCAGGAGCCGCGCCTGGTGCTGATAGCCGATCTGCCCCCGGCCACCTCGCAGCAGGGGGTGCTGCTGGCCGAGAGCGTTCCCAACCTGCTGTGGGTGGCGGAGTGCGGCCGCAGCCGTTTCGCCGAAACCGCCGCCGGAATCGCTTTGCTGAAAGACAGTCGGTGCAACCTCGTTGGAGCCATTATGAATACCATCCCCAGAAGTTCCCGAAGGCGGCGCTGGAGCGCCGCCCGGATTGCGGGCCTGCTGGCCCTGCTGCTGTGGCCGCAGGCCGGAGGCGCTCAAGCCCAACCCGCCGCGGCCCCCGCGGCCGCCCCGCCCCCTCTGACCAACGCCGTCGAGACCTTGTCCGTCTCGGCCAAGCCCGCCAAACTGGCGTCGTGGCAGGAGCGGCTCACGCTGGGCCCGGGCGATGTGATGAACATCAGCATCTTCGGGCAGAAGGAAACGACCCGGGAGAACCTGGTGGTGGGGCCGGACGGCCGGATCAACTACATGGAGGCCCGGGACGTGGTGGCCGCGGGACTGACGGTCGATGAATTGCGCAGCCGGCTCGAGGGAATCCTCGAAAAGTACCATCGGTCGCCGAAGGTGCTGGTGCATCCCGTCTCCTACCAGAGCAAGAAGTTCTACCTGCTGGGCAACGTCGTCGGGCGCGGCGTCTATCAGTTGGACCGCCCGGTGACGATCATCGAGGCGGTGGCGTCGGCCAAGGGTTTTGCAGGCGAAAGCCAGGTCCGCGGGGGCCCGCCCCCGGCGGAGTTCTCGCGCAGCTTTCTCATTCGGCGCAAGGCCGAAGGCGGCTTTGGCCCGGTGAATGTGGACCTGGAGGGGCTCTTCCAGCGGGGGGACTTGAGCCAGAACCTGCTGTTGTGCCCGGACGACTACCTGTTCTTCTCGGCGCTGCGGATGCAGGAGGTGTATGTGCTGGGCAACGTCATGCAGCCGGGGATTCTGCCCTACACCAAGGAGATGTCCCTGCTGGCGGCCATCGTCGCCAAGGGCGGTTTCACCACCCGGGGCTATAAGACCCAAGTGCTGGTGGTGCGCGGCTCGCTGGCCAAGCCCCAGGGCACGGTCATCAATGTCAATCACATCCTCGCCGCCCGGGCCCCCGATTTTCCGCTGAAGAACCGCGACATTGTCTTTGTGCCGGAGCGCCCGACGGCGCGCCTGGAGGAACTGATCGAGATGGCGGCCACGGAGTTCGTTCGGACCATGGCCATCGGCCTCGCCGGGGAAAATGTCGGACCCTTCATCAAGGAACCCTTGTTCTAATGAAAACTCTCGTCTCGCTTACTTGTCTGGCGGCGCTGGCCGCCCTGCTGGCGGGCTGCAAGACCTATGGACCGCCCTACGACGCTTCCGTGCGCACGACGCCTGAGGAGCAGGCCACGCTGCTGAAGGACGAGCGCCAGCGCATCGAAGCGCTGCACTCGAACGAGTTCACCACCGTCGAGCTCACCAACCTGGTCGATCCGGCCTGGCTGAAGCCGCCGACGAACCTGTTCCGACTGGGCCCCGCCGACCAGCTCGACATCGAGACGCTGGGGGAGGTCGATTCGCGGATGCAGACGTTTGTCGGGCCCGACGGCAAGGTGTACTACAGTTTTCTGCCCGGGGTGTCGGTGTGGGGGCTGACCTTGAAGGAAGCGCGCGAGGTCATGGAGAAGGAGCTGGGCAAGTACGTGAAGGTGCAGCCGGAGGTGTCGGTGAGCCTGCG
>JAKLEJ010000444.1 GCA_022711695.1 Verrucomicrobiota bacterium
TGAGCTCTTACCTCACCTTTTCACCCTTGCTCCGGAGCGCGTTGCCGCGCCCCGGGGCGGTTTAAGTTTCTGTGGCACTCTCCGTGAAAAGGCTTATGGGCCTTTCCCCCGCGTCTATCCCGGCCGCATACACAAGCCGGGTTACGCGGCATCGCGCCCTGCGGAGTTCGGACTTTCCTCCCCCGGCCAAAGCCGGGAGCGATTCCCCGCTCCCCCGGAACCGTCCCCACCATACCCCGAAGCCGCCCCCCGGCCAAGTCCTTTGCGCGATTTGCGCGCGCGACCCCGGCGCGGTATCTTCGCGGGTTGCTATGGCCGTCAACGACTGGCCCTCTTACCTGCCCCTCGCCCGGAGCGGGGCCTTGCGCCAGCGCGCCGCCGCCGCCGCCGCCCGACTCAAGGCTTGTTCCGCCTGCCCAAGGGCCTGTGAAGCCGACCGGGAGGCTGGGGCCGCAGGCCAGTGCGGCATCGGCGCGCGGGCGCGGGTGGTTAGCGCCTTTCCGCACCACGGCGAGGAGGCCTGCCTGAGCGGCTGGCGGGGTTCCGGCGCCATTTTCTTCGCCGGCTGCAACCTGGGCTGTGTGTTTTGCCAGAACTTCGAGATCAGCCGCAACCGCGAGGGAGAGGAAGTGTCGGCGGAGCAGCTCGCAGGGCTCATGCTCAAGCTGCAGGAGATCGGCTGCCACAACATCAATTGGGTGTCGCCCTCGCATGTCCTCGCGCAAGCGCTCGAGGGGCTGGCGCTTGCCGCGGAGAACGGCCTGAGACTCCCCATCGTCTATAACACGAGCGGTTACGATTCCCTGGAGGCGTTGCGGTTGTTGGACGGGGTGGTGGACATCTACCTGCCGGATTTCAAATGTTGGGACGAAGACGTGGCAGAACGCCTGCTGCACGCCCGCGATTACCCCGGGGTGGCGCGGCAGGCTATCCGCGAAATGCGCCGGCAGGCGGGCGACCTCGAACTGGACGAGGATGGAGTGGCCCGGAGAGGCCTGTTGGTCCGGCACCTGGTGCTGCCGGAAGGCCTCGCGGGGACGGCGGAGATGGCTCGCTGGCTGGCCACGCAAGTATCGCCCAACACGCGCATTCATGTGATGGGCCAATACCATCCTGACGGGGAGATTCTGTCGCGCCACGGCATCGAGCGGTTTCCCGAACTGACGCGGCGCACGACCGCCGAAGAGGTCCGACTGGCAACGATGACGGCCCGGCACTGCGGAATCAAAAGCCTGGATTAGCGCGCCGTCCTTTGCGCTGCTTCAAAGTCGGACGACCGACTGCCGGGCGTCGCCCCTCCCCCTGGCGCAAACAACGCCGCCCCTGAACTGGCGCTTCACTGGCCAACATTCCCTGTCGCCAGTGCGACAGGGAATGTTGGGGGGGATTGGGGAATTCAGGACGGAAATCCGGGTTTGATTTTGGAGACGGGGCGGCCGACACTAGGCTGCTGACGCGCGACAAAGCGCGACAACAACAACATGCACGAAGTAGGCATCATGCAGGAAGGAGTGCGCATGGCGATCGAGACGGCCCGGAGCCGGCAAGCGGCCCGGGTAACGCGGATCCGCCTGCGCGTGGGGGCGCTGAGCGGGGTGGTGCCGGAGGCGCTGCGCTTCGCCTTTGACGTGGTCTCGCGCGAGACCGCGGCCGAGGGGGCGGCGCTGGAGATCGAACACGTGCCGGCCGCTTGCTGGTGCGGCGGCTGCGCCGCCGAGTTCGAGTGCATGGATTTGATCAATGAATGTCCGCGCTGTCACGCGCTGAGCGGCGAGCTGCGGCGCGGGCGCGAGCTGGAAATTGCGTCGGTCGAGATTGCCTAAGTATGTGCAAAGAATGCGGATGCGGCCTGGGAGAGGGCGCCCGGATCGGCGGGAGCCAGACGAGCCACCCCCACCACGAACACGAGGCCGGGCACGAACACGCCCACGGGCATGCCCACGATCACAGCCATCCACACGAGCCCTCGGGAGGGCCTGTGGCAGCCGCCGCAGGCCAGGCGGTCAGCGTGCAGCGCAGCCTGATGGAAAAGAACGACCGCCTGGCCGAGCGAAACCGGGGCAACTTTCAGGCCAGGAAACTCCTGGTGTTGAACGTGGTTTCGTCGCCCGGCTCGGGAAAGACCACGCTGATCCAGCAGACCGCGCGCGGACTGGCAGGACGGCTGCGGCTGGGGGTGGTGGTGGGCGACCTGGCCACCGACAACGATGCCGCCCGCCTGCGCGAAGCCGGCATCCCAGTGGTTCAGATCACCACGGGAACGGTCTGCCACCTGGATGCCGAGATGGTCTCGAACGCGGTGGCCCGCCTGGATCTGGACGCGCTGGACGTGCTGGTGATCGAGAACGTGGGGAACCTGGTCTGCCCTTCGGACTATGACCTGGGCGAGGATCTGCGGGTGGTGTTGCTCTCCACGACCGAGGGCGAGGACAAGCCGCTCAAATACCCGCCGATGTTCCACTCGGCGCACGCGGCCGTGGTGACCAAGACCGACCTGGGATCGGCCGCCGGATTCGAGCGGGACAAAGCCCTGGCAAACCTCCGCCGGGTCAGCCACCACGCGCGCATCTTCGAGGTCTCGGCGCGCACCGGCCAGGGGATGGCGGAGTGGCTCGATTTCTTGACGCAGCAACGCCAGGCTCGCCGAAGCTGAGGGCTCACCCCGACGGCTCCGCGGGAGCGTCGCCCTACCTCCGGCGCTGACGGAGCAGCGCCCTCCAGGGGGACGGCGACCCATGGTAGAGCTCGGCTCCTGCCGAGCCGCGATTGACCGCGCCTCCCCAACGGCTCCGCGGGAGCGTTGCCCCGCCGAGGAACACCCCGGCAGGGGCTCTCGGGGTTGACGCCGGTCGGCCTACCTGGCCAGGAACCGATGCACGGTCGTGGACTTGTAGGTCTGGCCCGCTTTCACCACGTAACTCGGGAAGTTGGGGTGGTTGATCGAGTCCGGGAAATGCTGCGTTTCGAGGCAGAAGCCGTGGTATTGCCGATAGACGACGCCTTTCTTGCCGGTGAGCGTGCCGTCGAGGAAATTGCCGCTGTAGAACTGCACGCCCGGCTCGGTGCTGAAGATTTCGAGGATGCGTCCCGTGGTGGGCTCGTGCACGCGAGCCACGAGGTCCAGCCTGGTCCCGCCGCCATTGAGCACGTAGTTGTGATCATAGCCCACGGGATTGCCGCCGACCTGCTGGATGCGCTCGCCGATGGCGTAGGGCGCACGGAAATCCATGGGCGTGCCCGCCACCGGCTTGAGCTCGCCCGTGGGAATCAGGGTGTCGTCCACGGGCGTGAATCGGTCGGCGTTGAGCATCATCAGGTGATTGAGGATGCCGCCTTTCTCGGCGCCGGCGAGGTTCCAGTAGCTGTGGTTGGTGACATTGGCAGGGGTGTCCTTGTCCGTGGTCACGGCGTAATCGATCCGCAGTTCGTTGTTGTCGGTGAGCGTATAGACCACCTGGACCTTGCAGTTGCCCGGATAGCCTTCCTCGCCGTCCTTGCTCAGGTAGCTGAACTTGACGGCCACGCCGTCGGCGGCGG
>JAKLEJ010000445.1 GCA_022711695.1 Verrucomicrobiota bacterium
GCTCCAGCTTGGACGCCGGCGCCGGGCGGTTTTCTTCAAAGAATCGAAGGGCGCCGGCAGGGCGGTTTCCAGGACAAAGGGCAAAAGGCATCATGGCGTGGAGGGGGGCTTGTTGGGCGCCGGGTCGGGCTCCGGCTTCGGTTCGGAGAAGAGTTCCTTGAGGGTACGGAGGGGGTGGAAGGGGACCATCAGCATCTTGGGGATGTAAAGCGGTTCGAGCTTGGGGCTGCCGATGGCGCCGGTGACGCTATAGACAAGGACCTTGGTGAAGGGAAGAAAGACCCGGCTCAGGACCCACCCCAAGGCAGGCGTGTCGCGCAAGAGCTGGGCTTCGACCCTGGCCTGGAGGCGGCCCTCGAAATCCACCGTTCCGTCGAACAGGAGCCGCATTCCGGAGGCGCGGATCTCGGCGTCGCGGGAGACGATCACGCTGTTGGTGATGAAGAAGGAGGCGGTGGCGTCGCGGGCGCGATGGTTGCCGATGCCCGGCACGACCAGGTTCAAGGCCGGCGACAGCCCGCGCATCACCGGCACGTCCCAGAGGAGTCCGTCCCGCAGCGTGACCTCCCCGTGGCCGAACCAGCTCCGGTCGGAGGCGGTCGTGGCCCGGGTGATGGCCAGGCGGCCGCTGAGCAGGCCCTCCAGGTTGTTGGTGTAATGCGGGAACAGGTCCGCCACGAGCGGTTTGGCGTTCACGTTGGTTGCCAGGACCTGGAACCGAAACTCGGTGGCGGCGCTCTGGCTGAAGTCGAACCAGCCGTCCCCTTGCACCTGGCCCTCCTTGAGGACGCCGTTGAAGTTGGTCAGGGTGAGGGTGTCTCCCAGCCAGCGCAGGCTGGCCGCCACCCGGCTCAGGCGGAACTGCTGCCATTGAAACGCGTCGCCGACCACCTCGAACCGGGCGTCGTCCAACCCGCTCTTGCTGTGAATGCCCACGCGCCCGTCGAAGCGGACCCGCGGCGGGCGTTCGAAGCGATAGGGGGCGAGCGACTGGACGATGGGGCCGCCGATCGAGTTCGTGAGCAGGGCCGGGTCGATCGTGCTCTCCGCCTGGCTCAGGCGCACGCTTTCCTCGCGGAAATCCACCCGCACCTCCTCGGCGGAGGCCGTGCCTTCGGGCTGTTCGATCCGGGGACGATGAAACGTCAGCACTCGATTGGTGTAGGAGACTCCGGTGCTCACCCCGCGGATCGCCAGGCCCCGAAAAGTCAGGTTCGAGAGCACGGCCCGGCCGCTCAGGCCGCAGGCGCCCCAGTCGTTCCAACGGCCTGCGACCTGGCACTCGATCCGCGGCGGCTCGGCGAAAGAGAAATAGCCGAAGGCCGCCCGGGCCTCCTCGCGCGCCAGCGCGGGCCGCAGGCACTGCGGATCGATCGAGCTGCTCAGCGAGGCCCGGAACCGCTCGGCGCCTCCGTCCAGATCGAACTCGCCGCGCAGCGCGCCTTCGGGCCGCGTCAGTTCGAGGTCCCGGATCCGCAGGAAGCGGTTGGTCAGGCTGACGACCGCGCTCAGGGACTCGACCGGGACCGACTGGATGACGCCTTTGCCGGCGCGCAGGCGGCCGGCCAGACGCAATTCCTCCAGGCTCGCGGGAGGGCGGTCCGGGGCGCGATCGGTCCTGGCGGGAAGGAGCACGCTGCCCTGGAGGGTGGCCGAAACCGGCTGGTCCCAGCGGGCCATGGTTCGCCAGGCGGCGGCATTGGTGGTGAACATTGGGGCCACCTCCTGGGGGTCCAACACCGCCTCCAGGTCCGCCGTCAGGAGCCGGCTCGAGGAATTGAAAACGCCGGAAGCCGCCAGGCGGTTGGAGAAGGATTCGGCGGTGACCGAGTCCAGGATCGCGCGCGGGGCGTCCCAGCGACCCTGGAGCGTCACGCGCTGCAGGGTCAACTCACGGAAGGCAATGTCTTGCATGACGGCCTCGGCCTCCACTCTCGTTCTCGCGGCCAGGTTCGTCCAACTCCAGCCGCCGGGGCCGTTGTCCAGTTGCTCCCGGGACGGGGGCGTGAAGGCGGCCTTGAGGCGCGTTTCCAGGGCGCGCACGGGTGGAAGCGGCGGCGCCGGCTTGCCGGCGGAAGGCGGGGTCCCGGCTTGGGCCACGGCGCGCCACGAGGCGGGACCCAGCGTCGCTTGCGCGGTCAGCCGTGTCGGCCACAGATTGCTCGAGGTGAGCGCTCCCTGGCCTGAGAGGGTGGCGGCGGGCGCCTCCAGCCACGGGGTGGTCAGTCCTTCGGAGACAACCGTGCAGGCGCCCCGCGCCGGGGCTCCCGGAGTTTCAGAGCGTTCGAGCGCGCAGTCGATTCCCAGCCTCGAGGCGGTTCCTTGCGGGGTTTGAAGACTTCGCACTTCGGCCTGGAGGCGGCAGTTGGCGGCCTGAAGCCGGGCGGGGATCGACTCGGAGGAGAAATTGGCCGTGACCCGGGCGGCGCGCCCCCAGCGCGTCTCGGGAGCCTCGATAATCGCATCGAGGCTGGCATCGCGGAACTGGGGTTCCTTGAAGGGAATCGCCGATCGGGCGGCCATCCGAATCGAGCGGCTCCGGGCCCATGGGCTTTCCAGGCTGTGCGTGGTGGCGGTCAGGGCGGCGCGGACGGCGAGGTTGGAGACGGGTCCGAATACGAGGGTGGATTCCAGGAGGTCTCCCGAACCCCACGGGGATTCGAAGCGCGGGGCGCTCAGCTCCAGGCGGCCGGAGGTGGTTTCCATCCGGGCGCCATCGCTGGAGAAGGAGCCCCGGAGCCGGGCGCCGCCGGGAAAGCGGAAGGCCTCGAGCCGGGCCAGAACGCGGTTCCAGAACTCGGTTTGAGGGGCGCTGGGCGGGGGCGCGCCGGGCTTGGGCGCAAAGAGCGCCGGGGCGTTGGTGAGCGCGGCGGAAAGGTGAAACTCGATGCCGAGGCATTCCCCCTGCAAGGCGCTCAATTGCCAGCGATCGGCGCTGGCGAAGTCCGCCTGCGCCCGCAGCCGGCGCACATTCAGAATCCGCAGCGGCGCGTTGCTTGCGGCCAGCGGCAACCTCAGGTCGGCGTCTTCCAGGGAGAGGCCGCGCACTTCGAGGGCGCCTCTGAACAGGGCGCGGTAGTCGGGACGGATTGCCAATTGACGGGCGGTGATCTGCAAACGGGCTCTCGCCTCGGGCTGGGTCAGGGTCACTTGGTCGGCGACCAGGCCCAGGTACCACCGCAGCCGCACCCGCTGGCAGGAGACCTCCAGACCCGCGGCGCGCAGCCGGCCCAGAACCCGGTCCTGAATGGCCCCCGGCACGCCGACGCGGTTCAACCAAAGAAAGGCGCAGATCAGCGCCAGGATCCCCAGCCAGATTGTGATCCGGAACCAGCGGAAGGTCAGGCGGGCCCGACGCCAGAACCGTTTTGGCCGCCCCGGCGTCATGACTCAACCGCCGCCGCTCCCGGCAGCGGGGTCCCGCGGGGCGATGGGTGGCGGCGGGGCGGCGCCCGGGGCCGGTGTGGGCGCGGCTGGAGGGTCCCCCAGCGGCAGGCCCAGGGCGGATGACAGGGGCTGAAAGAGCGCCCATGGA
>JAKLEJ010000446.1 GCA_022711695.1 Verrucomicrobiota bacterium
GCGCCCAGCTTCGGCTCAGCCTGGTAAAGCGAGTGAGCGAAGAGGCGCGGCAGCAGGGAGGCTCCGCTGGCGCACTTCACGAACTGCGCCGAGCGCGCCAGCACGCCCAGCACGATCGCAGAGAGCGCGGGGTTGGGCAGGTTGCCGGGGGCGATATGCACGAGCAACTCCGGCGCGGTCGCCAGGGCCGCGCGACGCGTGGCCTGCTCGGCGCCACCGGCCGCCATCTCGTCCAGACGCCGGGCGTGGCCCAAATCCTGTTCGAGCAGCGCGTGAAAGTGCTCGGGGGTCAGGGAGTTGAAGAATGCGTCCAGGCCGCGGGCCAGTGTGGCGCGCGAGAAACCGGTTGCCGCCGGCCCTTGTTCAATGGCGAGCTGGCGGAATGGATCATCCGGCTCCAGCCAGCTCCGCGCCACCTTGCTCATGAGCTGAATCAGGCTTCCGGTGGGCCGCTGGGCAAGGTAGCGTTCGCGGTTGCGTTTCAGAGTTTGGCAGGCTTCACCAATCATCGCAGCGCTTAGCTCTGCGCCGGGCGGCAGGTCGGCCAGGAAGTAATTTGGCAGGTTCATGTAAGCAGCGGCATTGACGCCTCGCATTTCGCCTCCGGCGGCAGCGGCCCTTCGCGACGTCGGATCGGCCCGAGGCACAGCAGTCCGGAGAGGGAAGCCAGGATCAGGACAGCCACGGTGGCATAGATGGGGAAGTAGGCATTGACGGAATAGGCCGCCTCGCCGAGGTGCCTTACCTTGGCCCCGACCATCCAGTGGGAGAGGTTGCCGATCACGCCCCCAGCCATGACGAACACGCCAAACACCCGCCCGCGCACGGCATCCGGCACCGCCTCCATGAGCGCCGCCTCGGTCATGGGATAGCTGGCCAGGAAGAAGAATCCGTAAACGACCAGCACCGGCAGGGTCCACGCCGGCGGCACGCGCGGGAAGACGGCCACCAACGCAGCTGCGACGACCAGCGCCAACGCAATCCAGCGCTTCCGGCCGCTGTCGCTCAAGTGGCCGAAGAGCGGGTTGCTGACCGTGGAGGCGATAAAGATGACGCTCAGGGCCAGGCCTGTCCACTGCGGGCTGTAGCCGCGCGCCTTTTGCAGGAAGAGCGAGCTGAGGCTGCCCATGCTCGCCCCGGCGAAATCGCGGATGCTGAAGGCCAGGCAATAGGCGAGGAAGAAGAACCACAGGGCGGGCGTGGCAAACATCCGGCCGGACGGGACCGCCTTTCGCTCGGCCGCCGGCGCGGACCGTTCCTCATCTGCCAGCCAATAGAATAACGCGGCGGCCACAATGCCCAGGAGGCCCAGCTCGATCACCGGCCGACGCCAGGCGGCCGGCCCCAGCATCGGCTCGAGCATCTCCGCGCGCCAGCCGGCATAAAGCGGCCCCACGAAAAAGCCCGCGCCCGCCCCTATGCCGACCAGGCCCAGCGCCTTGCCGGTCTGGCCTGGGCACAGGCGCGTGACCATGGCCGTCGCCGCGGGATGATAACAACTGCTGCCGATGCCGGCCACCACCACGGCGACCAGCGCCCAGGCATAATTCGGCGCCAGCCCCAGCGCCGCAAACGCCGTGCCGTTGAGGGCCAGCCCGAGGCCCAGCAGCTTCTTGCGATTCATGCGATCCGCCAGGACGCCGGCGGGATAGCTCGGCGCAAAACAGGCCGCCATCATCACCGTCATCAGCAGGGTCACCTGGCCAATGCTGGCAAGCTGGAGGTCCTTCTGGATCAGCAGGTAGAGCGGCAGCAATACGGCCTGGTAGAGGTGCGTAAACGCGTGCAGCACACCCGTCAGCCACAGGGTGCGGGTTCGGTGTTGCGCGTGTTTCCGGGCGTTCATCGAGGCATCCTAGACCGCCATGAGTGAACACCCGCGCGGCTCGGCCAAAGCCGCCCGGCCCGCCAGCTCGAAGCCATTGCCGCGGCGGATGCCCAGGTCGTCGGTTTGAACGGCCAGCACCGAGTAAGCGTTCGCCAAATCAAACACACGGATTAACCCGGTTTCGCCCGCGCCCGCTTCGGCGCCGGTTTCGGGTGAAATGATCCGCACCCGCGCCCAGGGAGGAAAGCGGAAGGCTCGCGCGGCGGGTTGCGTGAAGTTTGGAATACCGAGCGCGGTATGGGAGGAATTGATCACACAGTCATACGCCTGGGAGCTCAACTCGCTCATGCCGTATTCGCAGATGATGCGGTCGGGCTGAATGCCGAGGCGCTCTGAAATCAGCGCGTGCAGCGCGGCTTTGGGCAGCGCGCGCGAGCGGCCCTTGTAACCGCCGGTTTCCATCGCGCACGAGCCCGCCGGAAGCTCAAAGCGCCGGCCCCGGTCGGCGAGGTAATCCAGCAGGTGCACAAAGGAAAACGCGGTGCCCAGCAGGAGCAAGGGTTGGGCTCCGGCTATCGCCTTCCGCATGAGCTGGAGCGCGGCGTCCACGTCCAGTGACCAGGCGCCATCCTCAGCCACCTGCCCGACAAAAGGCGCCTCGGCGAAACTCAAGGCGCGGCGAAGCGTCTCGAACATGTGGACCAGCGAGGAGTGAGGAGCCTGGGCGGGCGGCGGTGTGAGGACAACCAATGAGCAAGGGCCAAAGGCAGAGGGCAAATGAGCGTTAAACCAAGCCAGGAGCGACGCCTCATAGAGCGCCAGGGAGGCTGCATTATGAAAATGCCGGCTCGGCGCCTGCCCGGTCGTGCCGCTGGATTGGAATACTGCTATCCGCGCCTCAGCCGGCAGACACGAAAGCTGCCACTCTTTGAAAGCTGAGGTTGGAACGGCTGGGATCGCTGTCCAGTCCGCTACTGTGTCGGGCCGTGCCCGGCGGGCTTCGCAGAGCCGGCGATAGGGAGCATTATGCTCGAACTGGAGGGCGAAGAGCTCGAGTGCGAGGTGATCGAACGCGGGAACAACCCCCCCCCCCCACTCCGGCGTTCCCTGGCCGAGGACGATTGCCCGGCGCAGACGCGCGGCGAAGCTCGCTAACTCGATGTTGGAATGCATGCGGTTTTTATTTAGCCAGGCTGGTTTTCCGCCACAGCCCGGAAGTAACATATACCCTCCGGGCATCCCGGCTGCAAGCAAGGAGACACGAGCCAATGTGAGCCCGGGCGCATCTCGGTTTCTGGCAACTTCCCAAGGCTTGGGGGGCCTGCGGCAACGGTTCCCGGCGCCTCGAAAGCGGGCTGCGGCCCGGACTCCCGGCCCCGGACACCTTCCCCCAGCCCAAGCCAGCCAAGCCCCGCCGGGAACCTAACCGCGCCCCGGCGCCCCGAATTGAAGTAACCGCCTGTCCGCACGGCACTTCCGCCCATTCTCCACCCCCGCGCCCCACCTTCCGCTCATCGTCCGCTCCCCATCCCAATACCGTAGTACCTCTGACCCGGGGTTAGAGGTGCTACGGTATTGGGATGGGGAGCGGACGGCGGGCCTGCCCATCCCTGGCGGGGGGGATGGCCGTGCTTGGAAGATGGGTCGGGAGGGGGCAATGCTACACCGTGGGTGAGGGTTGCGCGTCACTTGAGCCT
>JAKLEJ010000447.1 GCA_022711695.1 Verrucomicrobiota bacterium
CCTTCTGGCCCTTGGTGAAGGGCTCCTCGGTTTCGAGGACCTCGGTGCGCTGGAGGTGGCGGAACTCGGTGGCCCAGCGCTCGATGCCGGCCCCGACGAGGGCCAGGGTGGTCTGGAACTCGGCATGGATGTCGCGCTGGACCACCTGGGTGGCGATGGGCGCAGGGCGCAGGCCAAGCCGCTTGCAGACGGCCGCCTCGACGCGCGGCGAGAGATGCGCGCTGGTGCCCACGGCCCCCGAGATCTTGCCGACCGCCGCGGAGTACCGGGCCGATTCGAGCCGGCGCAGGTTCCGGCCGAACTCGTCGTGCATCAGCGCCAGCTTGAGGCCGAAGGTCGTCGGCTCGGCGTGGATGCCGTGGCTGCGGCCAATGCACGGCGTGAACATGTGCTCCCGGGCGCGCCGGGCGATGGCCGCGCGAAGCTGCTTCACATCCTCGATGAGAATGTCCGCCGACTGGGTCATCTGCACCGCGTAGGCCGTGTCGCCCACGTCGCTGCTGGTGAGGCCGAAGTGGAACCAGCGGCTGGCCGGGTCGTTGATCTTCTCGGCCACGGCGGTGGTGAACGCGATCACGTCATGGTTGAGGGTTCTCTCCAGCTCCTTTTGGCGCTCCACCAGGCCCTTGGGGTCGGCAAACCAGCGCTCGGCGCCCGCTTCGATCTTCCCGAAGTCGTGCCTGGGAACGACACCTTCCTTGACCAGCGCGGCGCTGGCCAGCAGCTCGATCCGCAGCCAGATCTTCAGCTTGTTCTCGTCGGTCCAGATTTCCCGCATCGCGGGCCGTGAGTAGCGTTGAATCATGCGCGGACTCTACCGGGTCCGGCCCGGCCCGTCGAGGCGTCAATCGCACGCTGCGTCCTTCCCGCAAATCGGCGCAGAGGCGCGGCCCTCCAAAAGCTCCCGGTGCGTTGGCTGCCATCCCTTCGCCTGACCGGCTGGGGTGA
This sequence comes from Verrucomicrobiota bacterium, assembly GCA_022711695.1. Classification (GTDB taxonomy): domain Bacteria; phylum Verrucomicrobiota; class Verrucomicrobiia; order Limisphaerales; family JACRJZ01; genus JACRJZ01. The sequence goes on from JAKLEJ010000447.1 coordinate 949, forward strand.
ACTGGGCTTGCACTCCGACTCAGCGGTTCACCGCAATAAGTTGATCCGCTGCTACATGCGCGAATAGTGCGGTGGAGAAAACAGCCGGGTTTGTAATATCCATCCCCTGGCCGGGGCGGTACGGTTGTTGCCCATGAACACGAGCGAGGTTCACTCGGTCAACGCCTGGCTGCGCCATCGCCGGTGGGCTCAGCCGCCGGCAGGACCGTCCCGGCACAGCGCCCTTCACATGGTGACGGCCGGGGAAGTGCAGGAGTTGCGCAACGCCCTGGCGGGCGCGATGCTCCCGCCCGACTTCCGCGCCAAGCTGGCGGGGCTGTCCGGGCAGGACTTGACCCGGCACTATGTGGGCAGCCACAGTCGCCTGTTCGTTTCCCTCCTGCTGGCGGCGCAGAACGGCGCGTTCCCGGCGGTCACCCTGGCTGAGCGCGAGCGCCTGCTCAAGGTGCTGGCCTATGTGCGCAAAGAGAACGACGCCATCGCCGATTACGAGGAGCACGGCTTTGCGGATGATCTGGAGGAGGTGCGCGCGGCCGCGGCGGAGCTGGCGCCGCTGCTGGAGCGGTTCAAGCGTTGGCGGCTCCAGCACCAGGTGCCGGCGATGTGGCTGGAATGCGCGGCCGGGGCCGGGGTGGCCCGGGCGTCCGCGGGCCTCCCGCCTGCAAGAACCGCTCGGCTCACGTCGAACGGAAGAACTTAGCCCCCGTGCGCCAATCGCCCGGCTGCCATCGGATCGATCCACCCCGCCTGACGCCCGCCTTGAAACCGCTTCGCCCCTTGTGGGGATCGCATTCGCGCAAGCTTGCGCGCGCCCGGGCAACTCCGCTTTCCTCCTGTCGGACCTGCTGCAAACGAACGCCGCAGGCCATTTGACATCCCGCCTCTCGTGAAACATAATGTTTCACATGAAGACCGCATCGGTCAGAGACTTGAGACAGGACTTCGCGCGCGTCCTCGCCTGGATTGACGCGGGCGAAGAAGTCGCCATCACCATGAGGCGACAGGCCATCGCCCGGCTGGTTCCCTGGCCGCGGAAGAAGGCGGCCAGGCGGCCCATGCCGGACATTGCCGCCCGGCTGAAGAAGGTGTTCGGCTCAAAAACCATCGCCGACAAAGCCATGAAGGCCGTCATGGATCGGAACCGGGGGACGCTTTGAAAGCCTACGCGGATTCCAGCTTCATCGTGGCGCTTTACCTGCAGCAGCAGAGTTCTGCCAGGGCCATCGCGCTGCTGGAGCGTTACGGGCAGGCGCTGCCCTTCACTCCCTGGCACCGGCTGGAAGTGCGAAACGCCATTCGCCTGGCCGTGTTTCAGAAGGTCATTGACGGCGCGCAAGCCAGGACGCAACTGAAACAACTGGACGCCGACCTGAAAGAGGAAGCCTTGCTGGCGCACACGCCCATTGACTGGACAGACGTGTTGCGCGAGGCGGAGAAACTCGGGGCGGCGCACAACGAAACCACTGGCTGTCGCAGTGCCGATCTCTTCCATGTGGCCACGGCAACCGAAAACGGGTGCGACACCTTCTTCACCCTGGATGACCGGCAGACGGCGATGGCGAAGGCAGCAGGGCTTGCGGTGAAGCCTTAAGCCAAGCCACACGGAATAGCTTCACGGCTGCGCGACAATAGGCTTCTCACGGCCATTCGGCGCCGCCTCATCCTCGTTGCTTCGGGTGTCTGGCAGAGCTTCACCACGCCGGACGAGGTCCAGCATGGCGTCGCCCCTCCGGCGCAATTCAGCGTTTGTTCTTGGGATCGAGGTTGCCGCTGAGCAGTTCGGACGGCACAGGCGCGTTCAGCCCCTCGCGGGGCACTTCGGCCTTGGCGATCCAGAGGATCGCGTTCAGGACGGGCTTGCGGAAGTTGTCGTTGCTCCAGAACTTGTGGGAATGGCCTCCGGTGAACCCGAAGCCCCGGCCGCCATCGGGCCGTTCATAGACCCACATGAGGTGCTGCGGTTGCTGGTTGGTCAGCACCGCCTCGCGCACGAACGGATTGTTCTCATGCGGGCCGTCCCGGCGATTGAGCGTCTCCTTGGGCGGCAGCGCGCTGAGGATGGGGGTGACGCCCTTCATGTCCGGCTGGAACCGCATATGGTAATACCATTCGTCGCGCTGCTTGAACGGCTGCACCCCGCGCGTGACCGGATGTTCAGGGATGGTTTTGAAATCGGCTTCCCAGAAGGGATTCACCGACCAGTCGGTCTCGAAATAGCCGCCGATCCAATCCAGCCATTCCTTGCCGCCTTTCTCCTTGGGCACTTCCACGGCGTAATGCACGCAGCCAAGCCCCACCCCTTTCTTCATCAAGCCGCTCAACACCTGCAGGCGGTCTTTCTGGATGAACGGATGTCCGCCGCCCCCGTCCGAGTAAATCACGATGGCGTCGGCGCCCTCGAACGCGCTGGCGTCCTGGACCCAGCCCCCGCTGTGCACCTCGGACTTGATGCCGGGCACGGTGTCGAGGCAGGCCTTGAAGAGCAGGCAGCCGGCGCGGTGCTCGTGGTCGCCGGAGCCGTGGCTGGCGCCCCCGGCCACCAGGACGATCTTCTTGTCCGCCGCCGAGACGGCCAC
>JAKLEJ010000448.1 GCA_022711695.1 Verrucomicrobiota bacterium
GTTGGCCGATGGCGCCCCCGCGGACCATGCGGTGAAACCAGTTGTAGTCCTCCCAGACCCGCTGGCTGCCTCCCGAGAACACCCGCCCGTAGCGCCGCGCGCACTCGACCATGGCCCGGCCCTCGCGCACCGTCAGCGTCTCCGGTTTCTCGCAATACACGTCTTTGCCCCGGCGCATGGCCTCCATCGTGACGATGGCGTGCCAATGGTCCGGCGTGGCGCACAGGATGGCGTCGATGTCCGGGCGGTTGACGATTTCGTGGAAGTCATTGTAGGCGGCGCAACCCTGGTCGCCATAACGCCGGTCCACCATGCCCTTGGCTTCCTCGCGATGCCCCCGAATGACGTCGCACACGGCGACGACCTGCACTTCCTTGAAACCCATGAAGCCTCCCATGTCGCCCTTGCCCTGGCCGCCCATGCCGATGCAACCCATGACAATCCGGTTGCTGGGGGCTGGCCGGCCATCGGCCCCCCGGGCCGAAGCGGGAATGAAGGTGGGGGCTACGGCCGCGGCCAGGACGCCCTTGAGGAAATGTCGCCGGTTGAGTGGAGCATGCATAGCGTGTGCTTCGTTCGACTCCGCTCCCGGGGCCGGTATTCAGGGCGGGAGGGACCGGGGAGGCGCACGCGCGCCCCAGGCGACCTTGCGGAAGGTCAGGAGCGCCTGGGGGAGTCCGCTGCTTGAACCGGCTTACTGCCCGGCTTGCTGGAGGCGGGCGATGCGGACTTCCAGCGGCGGGTGGGTCGAGAGCAGGGCCATGAGCCCGCCCGCCTGGCCCGAAATTTTCAGCGCCTGGAAAGACTGGGCGCGGTGCGCTTCGGCGGCGGCCGTTTGGGGATCGAACTGCCGCTGAAGCGCGCGCAAGGCGTCAACCATGTTCTCGCGTCCCGCCAAAGCAGCCCCGCCGGCGTCCGCCCGGAACTCGCGCAGGCGCGAGAACCAGGCCACCACGAACATGCCCAGGATGGAAAAGACCACCTGGAAGACCATCACCAGGAGGAATTCGAGCCCGCCGCCGCCGCGGCTGTCATCGCGCGAGCGCAGGGCCTGGCTCACGACGAACGCCAGGATGCGGGAGAGGAACAGGACGAACGCGTTGATGATGCCCTGAATGAGCGTCATCGTCACCATGTCGCCGTTGGCGATGTGGGCGACCTCGTGGCCGAGCACGCCGGCCACCTCGCGGGCGCGCATCGACCGCAGCAGACCCGTGGAGACGGCCACCAGGGAGCGGGAGCGCGTGGGCCCGGTGGCAAAGGCGTTGACATCCGGGGAATCGTAAATGCCCACCTCGGGCATGGCCGGCAGGCGCGCGCTCTGGGCCAATCCGTGCACCAGCCTGACCAGTTCCCGCAGTTCCGGATCGCTGGTGTTCGGCGGGATGACCTGCACGCCCATGAACCACTTGGCCATCAGGCGCGACAGCGCCAGCGAAATCAGCGCCCCGGCAAAGCCCCAGACCAGGCAAAAGGCTGCCAAGCCCGCCAGCCCGCCTTGAGGCAGGTATCTTCCCACCCCCAGCACGCTGAGCACTATCGTGATCGTGGTCATCACCAGCAGGTTGACCACCACGAACAGGAACACCCGCTTTGCCATCTGCATCAGTCTCATATTCGTTCTTCAGCCCGAGGGAAACACAACTCCTGGCCTGCGGCCTGGGCCGCCGGCTCCGCCCCCCACGGGCGCCCGGGAAAAATAGCCGTTCACGCCCGTTTATGCAAAACGCAAAATCTCCGGCCGCTCGGTTTGCGAATCCAGCCGGCTGTGGCAAATACAAGCCAACAGCTTGTTTTGCGGGCTTGACAGGAAACCGCGGCGAAAGCCAGGGACAGGAGCGACGATCTATGCGAGAACAGACGCGAGCACGTCCAGGAAGTGCTCAGCGCTCTGTGGAGGGCGTCTCCAAAGCCCGGAGGGCCGCGTCGTACACCTCCCGCAGCGGCACTCCCCGCTCCAGCGCAACCTTGCGGCAGGACTCGAACTCGGGGGCCGCCTGCACCAGGCGGCCGTCCAGCCTCCCGAGCTTGACTTCCACCTCGCCCAGGGGCGTGGCCACGCGCGCGATCTCGCGGCGGAGCTTGCGCCGCTCCGCCGTGGTCCGGCGCACGCCAAACGCGGTCGTCTCCAGCAGAAGCAGCTCCGCAAACCGGTCCGCCTCCTCCGGGCGGCACAGCACTGTGACCAGCACGCCTGGCCGAGACTTCTTCATCTGGATGGGGGTGTGAAAGACGTCCAGCGCTCCGTCGGCAAGGGCCTTTTCCACCAGTCCGCCCAGGATCTCCGAGCGGACGTCGTCCAGGTTGGTCTCGAGGACCGCGATCGTATCCGTTTCCCAGTCGTGCGATGGCGTGGCCGTCGTCTCGCAAAGAATCGCGCGCAGAACGTTGGGGCGCGTGACGTTTTCGCGATGGCCCAGTCCGTAGCCGATGCGCTCCGGTCTCAGGGCGGGCAGCGGGCCGAAGCTCTCGGCGAATTCGGCCAGCAGCGCTGCGCCGGTCGGGGTGACCAACTCATGGGGCTCGTCGCATTGTTCGAGGGCCACGCCCCGGGCGGCGAGAATCTCGAGCGTGGCGGGGGCGGGCAGAGGCAGTCGGCCGTGCGCGCAACGGACAGAGCCCGTCCCCTCGACGACGCGCGACGCCAGTACCCGCGGACGCCCCAGCATCTCCAACGCCAGGCAGCCGCCCACAATGTCCACGATCGAATCGACCGCTCCGACCTCGTGGAAGTGAACCGACTCTGCCGGCCGGCCGTGAATCCGGCCCTCCGCTTGCGCCACCCGCTCGAAAACGGACACGGCCTTTTGCCGGACCCAGTCCGAAAGCGGGCTGGCCTGAATCAGCGCGCGAATATCGCTGAAAGTCCGGGCGTGCTCGTGTCCGTGTCCCGGAGATGCGTGGCAGCCATGGGCGGGTTCGGCGGCGTGGTGAGAATGTTCATGGCCGTGCTCATGCGGATGCGCGTGGCCGTGTGGGGTGTGCTCCGCCTCGAGATGCACTTCCAGGCGCGTCCCGGCCATGCCTCCCCGGCGCTCGCGTCCAATGTGGAGATGCCACCCGCCCACTTCAAGCCGCCGCAACTCCGTTTCCAGTTTGTGGGGATCGATCCCCAGGTCGATCATGGCCCCCAGGAACATGTCCCCGCTGATGCCGCTGTGAAGATCGAGAAACAGTGAGCTCATTGCAGCTCTCCACTGGCCAGGGCGTTGATCTGGCTGGCGGCGTAGCCGGCCCCAAAGCCGTTGTCGATGTTCACAACGGTGACGCCGCTGCTGCAACTGTTGAGCATCGCGAAGAGGGCGGCCACGCCGCCGAGGCTGGTTCCGTAGCCCACGCTGGTGGGGACGGCGATGACCGGCTTGGCCACCAATCCCGCCACCACGCTGGGCAAGGCCCCCTCCATGCCGGCCACAGCCACGATGACACGGGCCCGCCGGATGCTCTCCAGGCGGCCCAGGAGACGATGCAGCCCGGCCACCCCCACATCGTAAACGCGCTCGACCTGGTTGCCCATGATGT
>JAKLEJ010000449.1 GCA_022711695.1 Verrucomicrobiota bacterium
GGCGGTCGTCCACCATGGGCACGCCTGCACGCTGGACGACGACCCCGGCCCGGCGGACGCGGGCCTGGGATTGCAGCGGACCCTGCGGGCGCTGCTGCGCGAGGGCTACGGCGCGCTGGGCGTCTTTATGCCGAGGATGCGCCCCGGCGATTGCGCCGGAGGCCACGATGTCCTGTGCCAGATGACCAACCTCACCGGCAGCCCCATCAAGTTCTTTCTCGAGCCGACCGCCGTCAGTTTGAATCACCTCAAGACCCGCAGCCGGGCCGGCGGATTCCCCCGCTACCGCGCCTTCCACATGATCGGGCTTTCCGGAGGCGGCTGGACGACCACCGTCTATGCGGCCATCGATCCGACGATCCAGCGCAGCTTCCCGGTGGCGGGGACGATCCCGCTTTACCTGCGCAGCGGCGGCTCCATTGGAGACCGCGAGCAGTTCGAGCCTTCGTTCTACCGGATCGCCGGCTACCCGGAGCTCTACATTCTCGGCGCCGACCGCCCCGGGCGCCGCCAGACGCAAATCCTCCTGCGACGGGACGACTGCTGCTTTGGGCAGGCCCAGCACGACGAAAAGACCGCGGGGCTGCCCTACGCGGAGGCCCTGCGGGCTTATGAACTGCGCGTGAGCTCCGCCCTTCACGACATGGGGCTTGGAACGTTCCGGCTCGAAATCGACGAAACCGCGCCCAGCCACATGATCTCGCATCATGCCATCGAGAAGCTGATCCTGCCGGGCCTGCGCCAGGGACGCTGAGGGCGGGACACGGCTTCACCGGAGGTCAGCGCGCGCCGTTGCGTTGACGCGCAGATTGGTGCATGGTGAGCGCCTATGGAACTGGACGAGATCCTGGCCTGCCGGCTGGACGCCGCAAGGAAGAAGGCCGAGCCCTGCACGATTGTCATCTTCGGGGCCAGCGGAGACCTGACCGCCCGCAAGCTCATCCCGGCCCTCTATCATCTTTCGCTCAACGAGCTCTGGCCGGCCCCGGTGCGCATTGTCGGGTTTGCCCGGCGTCCCAAGACCAGCGAGGCCTGGCGGGCCGAACTCCAGGAGGCCCTGGGCCGTTTCTCGCGCAGAGGCGCCCCGGACCCGGCGGCGTGGGAGCGGTTCGCCGCCAGCCTCTTCTATTGCCAGGGCGACATTGCCGAAGCCGCCGCGTACGAGGAACTGCGCCGCCTGCTGGACGACACCGACGATCTCCGGCTGAAGCAGAACCTGCTGTTTTACCTGGCGATCTCGCCGAGCCAGTTCGCCGAGGCCGCCGGGCGGCTGCATGAGGCCGGGCTGCTGCACAAGGAGGGCGAGGCCCCCGGCTGGCAGCGCGTGGTCGTCGAAAAACCTTTTGGGCACGATGCCGAGTCCGCGCGCCAGTTGAACGCCTCGCTCACCCGCTTCGTTCACGAGCGCCAGCTCTTCCGCATCGACCACTACCTGGGCAAGGAAACCGTTCAGAACATCCTCCTGTTCCGGTTTTCCAACGCCATCTTCGAACCCATCTGGAGCCGCCAGTGCGTCGATCACGTGCAGATCGTCGTCAGCGAATCCCTGGGCGTGGGCGCGCGCGGCGGTTACTACGAGGAATCCGGCGCGCTGCGGGACATCGTTCAAAACCACCTGCTCCAGGTGCTGGCGCTGATGGCCATGGAACCGCCCGTCTCGCTCGACGCCGAGGCGATCCGCGACGAGAAGGTCAAGCTGCTCCGCAGCGTGCGGATTCCCTTTCCGGACCAGGTGGCATCCTCGGCGGCCCGGGGCCAGTATCTGGCCGGTCCCGATGGCGCGCCTGCTTACCGGCAGGAGCCCAAGGTGCGGCCGGACTCGAATGTGGAGACCTACGCCGCCCTCCGGCTGTTCATCGACAACTGGCGATGGTCGGGCGTGCCGTTCTATTTGCGGTCGGGCAAGCGGCTGCCGCTGACCGCCAGCGAAGTGAGGGTGCAGTTTCGCCCGACGCCGAACGTGCTCTTTGCGGCGCAGTGCGGCGCCAATCTGGATGCCAACGCCATCACCCTGCGCCTCCAGCCCAACGAAGGCATCACCCTGCGCATCAACGGCAAGGTTCCCGGCGCCAGCACCGAGATCCGGCCGGTGCGCATGCAGTTCAGTTACCAGGCCGAGTTTGGCGCCTACACCCCCGAGGCCTACGAGCGTCTCCTGCTCGAAGCCGTCTCGGGCGACGCCACCCTGTTCATACGGCGCGACGAAGTCGAGGCCTCCTGGGGCATCGTGGACCCGGTCCGCCAGGCCTGGTCCAGGCAACCGCTCACGGCGGACGAGATGTACGCCGCCGGTTCGTGGGGTCCGCCTGCCGCCGCCCGCCTCGTCGCCGCCCGCGGCCACGCCTGGCGCAACCCCCAGCCCCAGTAAGACGCCGCGCCCCCCCTCAAGCCGCACGCTCGCATGATCACTGTCGGACACACGCTCCTGGGCGCCGCGGTGGCCGTTGTCTGCCTGCCCAAACCCTGCCCGTGGCCGCGCGCGATCGGGCATTCCGCGGCGTTCATGCTCGCGGCCAATGTCCCCGACCTGCCCTTGCCGGGATGGGGACACGACCGTTACGACATCAGCCACAGCGTGTTCAGCAACGCCCTGCTGATCGTCGCGGTCACGGCGGCCGTCGGTCTGCCGCCGGCCGCCCGGCGCTGGGTCGGCGGCTGGGGGGTGCTGGCGGCCCTGGCCGGCGCCTGGCTGAGCCATCTCCTTCTCGATTCGTTCTACAACCACGGCCGCGGCGTGGCGATCTTCTGGCCCGTTTCATCGGCCCGTCTCGCCCTGCCCATTCCCTGGTTCTCGGTCGTTCCTCCTCCCCCGCCGTTCACCGCCGCGCTGTGGAAGGAGTTTGCCGCCGAGGTCGTCAGTTACGGTCCCCTGCTGGCCGCCGCCCTGGTCTGGCGGCGGCGCAGACGCGCCACCGGGCAAACCCCTCGGTAGCGTCACCCCCCGGAAGGGGGGCGCTTGGCTGAGACGCCGGGAGAGTCCTCACTCACGGCGCTCCCGCAGGCGCTCGCAGCCCTCGCGCGCCCCGTGCTCAGCGAGGCCTCAAGGAGGTGTTTTCCCTTTGCCCCGTCGGCTGGATGTGCTATCGTTGATATCAGTATTTGAACTCAGAGATCATGCCTCAATTGATCGTCAGGAGAATCGAAGAAAAGGTCGTTGGAAAGCTCAAGAAGCAGGCTGGCCTGCACGGCGTGTCGATGGAAGAGGAGCACCGACGCATCCTGCGCCAGGCGCTGCTCGGCAAGCCGGCGAAGCGACCCTCGTTCAAGGAGGCGCTCTGCGCCATGCCGAATGTCGGCGACGACCGCGATTTTGAGCGCGGTCCGCAAATCGAACGTCCGATCGACTTATGAGGGGTTACCTCGTGGACACCAACGTCCTCAGCGAACTGCGCAAGCAGAGCCGGTGCGACACGGGTGTCCGAAAGTGGTTTGAGACGGCTGCGGAGAAGGACCTGTTCATCAGCGTTCTGGCGCTGGGGGAGATTCGCCGCGGCATCGAGCGAATCCGCCCTCGTGATCG
>JAKLEJ010000045.1 GCA_022711695.1 Verrucomicrobiota bacterium
TTAGCGTTTGAATGTGACGATCGTCTGTCTCATTCGCTAAATTGGGAAAGCGCGTTGGCGGAGGATTGAGAGTCATTCGGGTTGGGCGGGGAGCAAGCCGCGCTAGCGGCGGGGGGCGTCCGAAAAAGCGGCGAACCAGGGTTCGGGCTCCGCGCAGAATTCCCACGAGCGACCCCGCCAGCAAAAGGAGAGGCGGGCCGCGTGCAACGCATGGTGCGGGAGGATCAGCTCGCGCTCCTGGTCGGGAGTCAAAGCCCCCCGGATAAAGTCGAGATAGAGCCGCTCGTTGCCGCCGTAGATCTTGTCCCCCACCACGGGATGTCCCAAGTGAGCCAGATGCAGCCGTATCTGGTGCTTGCGGCCGGTCCGGAGCACGACCTTCACCAGCGAGTAGGGCCTGCCTTCCCGAACGAACGGACGCACAACCGAGTACTCGGTCCGGGCGGGCGCCCCGTCGGGCCGCACGCAATCCTTGATGGCGATCGCGCTGTGGACGTCCTTGCCCAAGGGCGCCTCGATGGCCCCGGCATCAGTGGCCAGATGACCATGGACAATGGCGCGGTACTCCTTGAGGACCGTCCGCTGCTCGACCAACCGGCCCAATTCGCCGGCGGTTTCGCGGTCTTTGGCCGCCAGCACAATGCCGCTGGTCTCGCGGTCCAGGCGGTGGACCAGGTGGAGAGCAGCCCCGCCGGACGCGCCCAGGTGGAGGCGCAGCCGCCCGACCAGGCTTGAGAATGCGGCGCCTTTGGTGGGATGGCAGACCAACCCCGCCGGCTTGTTGACGACGAGCAAATTCGCATCCTCATGGAGAATGCGCAGGAGTGCTGGCTCCGGTTCGCGCAGGCGAAGCATTGTCGAGTCCGAAGAATGACGCAGACCCACGCGCCGATAAAGCCCAAAGCGGAATTGCCGAACCCAGGCGCAAGCGGCCGCGTCCGGCCCGCCGCAGAGGTCTATAAGGCGCAGAAGACCGCCCCCGCGAGCGAAGCGAATTCCGGCTCCGCGGGAGCGTCGCCCTACCGATCGGGGGATTGCCTACGCGCGCGAAGCGAATTCGGGGCGCTGACGGAGCATCGCCCTCCAGGGGGAAATTACCGGCCCGCTCGATGTGAGTTCCGGCTTCGCGGGAGCGTCGCCCTACCGATCGGAGGATTGCCCGCGCGTGCGGCGCCGGATCCAGGGGGCCCAGCGCAGGGATCGAATTCCGGCGACATGGGCTTGTCAGACGCGGGGCGGGGGGTATGATGAGGACGGATGAAACAAGCACGGAGCCTGTGGGCGCCCTTGCTGCTGCTGGGGCTGTTCGCGGTGTCACGCTGGCCGGGGTTGCTGCCGCCCAACTTCAGCGCGGCGTATGCGCTGGCGTTCTGCGCCGGGGTTTATCTGCCCGGGCGCCTGGCCTGGTGGCTGCCGATGAGCGTGCTGCTGGCCACGGATGTGCTGCTGAACTACCACTACGATGCGCCGCTGCTGAGCTGGTACATGGCGCTGAACTACGGGGGCTATGCCGTGCTGATCGGCATGGGCCAGCGGTTTTCGAATACGCGATCCTGGCTCAAGCTGCTGGCGGGCGGATTGCTGGGCGCGATCCTGTTCTACCTGATCACCAACACCGCCGCCTGGTTCAATCCCGCCCCCGGCCCCTTCCCGCAGGAGCCCTACCCGCGGACGCTCCTGGGCTGGCTCCAGGCCCTGACCATCGGCTCGCCGCCCTGGCCGCCCACGTGGACGTTCTTCCGCAACACCCTGATGAGCGGAGGGCTCTTCACCGGGCTCTTCGTGGCTGCCATGCGCCAGTTCGAGTCCTCACGGCCCGCCGAGGAAGAGGAGACTGCCGAGGAGGAAGAGCGCGCGCCGGAAGGCGAGCCCAAGAAGGCGGAAGCCTGAACCCGCCCGGCGCGCCCAGCCGCCCCGCCCATGATCATCGGGCTCATCTCGGACACTCACGGCCACTTCGACGAAAGAATCCCCGAACTGTTCCGCGAGGTGGAGCACATCGTCCACGCGGGCGACATCGGATCGGCGGAGATTCTCCGCCGGCTCGAGTCGATCGCGCCGGTGACGGCGGTGCTCGGAAACAACGACTTCGATCCGCGGCTGCGCGAGTTCGAGACGGTGGAGCTGGCCTCGAGACGGCTGCTGGTTCATCACATCGTTGACCCGCGGCATCCCTCGGAGGCGTTGCGCGAGCGGCTGCTGCGCAGCAATCCGGACGTGGTGATTGGAGGCCATACCCACAAAGCGTGCTCGGTGACCGTCGGCCAACGGCTGTTCCTCAATCCCGGCTACGCCGGACGCCCCCGGTTCGGGATGCCGCGCAGCCTCGCCCTCCTGCACTGCGGCCCCAGGGCGCTGCGTCCCGAGTTCATCAGCCTGGAACCGCATCCGGACGCAGGCGAACGCCTGACGCCCCCGGTCCCTTGACGCCGGATTTCTCGGGAAGAAAAGCCGGCGGGTCGCGGATTCGGACCATTGACCTGAGGGAAGACCGGGCCTATCCTCCGGTCCCATGAAGAACAAGTCCACCATTTCCCCTTCCTCGCCCACGTCCACGCGCCGCGACTTTCTGAGGACGTCGGCGGGTTTCACCGCGGCGGCAGCCGCCCTGGGAACCTTCGAGATAGCGCGCCAGGCGCACGCGGCGGGCACGGACACGCTGCGCGTGGGCATGATTGGCTGCGGCGGCCGAAACACCGGGGCCGCCCTGCAGGCGCTGACCGCCGACCCCGGCACGCGCCTGGTGGCCATGTGCGACATTCTCATGGACCGTGTGCTGGCCAAGCGCGCGGAAATCCAAAAGCACAAGGCCGAACAGGTCACGGTCAAGAACGAGCTGTGCCTGGCCGGGTTCGACGCCTACAAGCAGGTGATCGAGGCGTCGGACGTGGTGGTGATCGCCAACGCCGCCAAGTTCCATCCCCTGCACGCGCTGTCCGCCATCAAGGCGGGCAAGCACGTGTTCGTGGAGAAACCCCACGGCATCGATCCCTACGGCATGAAGACGATGAAGGCGGCGTGCGATCTGGCCCGGGAGAAGAAGCTCAGCATTGTCTCGGGCCTGCACAGCCGGCACCATCCCGGCTACCAGGAGACGGTGCAGCGAATCCATGACGGCGCCATCGGCGACATTGTGTCCATCGAGGAGAATTTCCTGCGGGCGCCCTATGGCGTGGTCGAACGCAAGCCGGGGTTGAACGAACTCGAGTGGCAGGCCAGCACCCAGTATCACTTCGTCTGGATGTCGGGCGACGACGTGGTCCAATCGCTGGTGCACAACCTCGATCGCGCCCGGTGGGCTCTGAAGGAGGCCAACCCCATCAAGTGCCACGGCCTGGGGGGACGCTCCTCGATGACCGAGTCCATCTACGGAGACGTCTTTGACCATCATTCGGTGGTTTACGAGTTTCCGAACAACGTCCGGCTTTACGCGTTCTGCCGCACCACCACCGGCTGCTACGACGAGTACTCGAGCCTGGTGTGGGGCACCAAGGGCCGCGCCGACATCATGCGCTGCGCCATCACCGGCGAAAAGAAATGGCGCTGGCAGGGTTCGGGGGATCCTTACCAGATCGAGCACAACACTCTGTTCAAGGCCATCCGTTCCGGCGCCCCCGTCAACAACGGCGACTACATGGTCAGCAGCACCACCGCCGGCGTGATGGGCCAGATTTCCTGCTACACCGGCAAGGAAGTCACCTGGGAACAAATCAACGCCTCGGATTTCGCCTATCCGCCCAAGCCCGAGGACTGCCACGACAACATGGAACCTCCGACCAAGGTCGGCCCCAACGGCAGTTATCCGGTCTTCGTGCCCGGGAAGACCCGGCTCATCTGACGACAACCTCTCCGGCTGCGGGGCGTCAACGTCACCCGCAGCCATCTCCAGCCATGACACGACTCTCCAACGCCTTCGGCCGCCGCGTCTCCTGCACATTCCTGTTGAGCGCGGCCCTGCTGGCCCTGACGACGCTCCAGAGCCTGGCCGCCTCCAACACCGCCCAACCGGCCAACCTGGAACCACCCCCCGAGGGAACGCGGGTCCTCATCGTCACCGGCATCGACTACCCCGGGCATCCCTGGAAACAGACGGCGCCGGCGCTGCAGAAGCTGCTGGAAGCGGACCCGCGGCTGAAGGTTCGAATCGCGGAGGACCCGAATTCCCTGGCCTCGCCCCTGCTGAAGCAGTGGGACGTGGTCATCCTCCATTTCATGGATTGGGAAACGCCGGGGCCCGGGCCGGCGGCGCGGGAGAACCTGCGGCAGTTCGTCGCCGGGGGCAAGGGGCTGATGCTGACGCATTTTGCCTGCGGGGCCTGGGACAACAACGAATGGCCCGAGTTCAAGAGCCTGGCGGGGCGGGTCTGGTTTGGGGCCAACGGCGGGCGCCAGCATGATCCGCACGGCAAGTTCACGGTCGAGATCGCCGATGCCGAGCATCCGGTCACCAAAGGCCTCGCGCCCTTCGAGACGCTGGACGAGCTCTACACCTGCCTGACGGGAGAGGCGTCGATCCGGGTGCTGGCGCAGGCCAAGTCGAAGGTGGACGGCAAGCACTACCCGATGGCGTTTGTGCTGGACTACGGGCAGGGCCGGGTGTTTCACACCGTGCTGGGGCACGATGCGCGGGCCTACGCGGCCTCCGGGGTGGGCGAGTTGCTGCGGCGGGGCTGCGCCTGGGTCGCCGGGAAGCCCCCGACTCCGTAGCGCACGCCGCGCGTGTCAGCGGGCCTGCCGCCGGTTCCAGTCCCGAAGCGCGTCAAGCTGCCAGGCGCGCCGGTTCGAGCCGGTGATGTTGAAGTCGCGATCCTGGGGCCCGTAGTCGAACACCCACACCGCGGCCAGGGGCACGCGGTGGGCCTCGAGCTGCGCCAGGAAATCCTCGAAGGGCTTGCGCCCCTCCGGTTGGTCGCCGCGCGCGACTTGAAACTCCCCCACGAACAGCGGCTTGCCCAGACGTCGGGCCGCCGCGGCGGCGTCTCCCACACGCTTGAGGTCTTCCTCGTAGCAGTGGACGCTGAGCAGGTCGATCGGCGCCGGCGCCATCAGGGCGATCATCTCGGCAAACTGCGCGGGGGTGTCGCGCGTCCATGTCTTTTCCTGGCGATTGTGCCAGGCGGAGGCGCGGGGCATGGCGTCGCCACCACAGATCAGGCGGGAGGGATCGTGCTTCCGGATCTCGGCCGCGAACGCGCGAAACGCCGTGACGACGATGTCATAGGTCAGCTCGTCCCTGGCCGACCGCTCCGAAGCCGTGCCGAGGTTCTTCCAGACGGGCGGCCGATGCTGGGACGCATTGGGCAAATCGCAGGCCAGGTTGTATTCGTTGCCGAACTCCCAGGCCCAGATGGCGGGGGACTTCAGATAGCGGGTGACCATCTCGCGGACGTACTCCCTCATGAGGGAGTGGGTGCGGCTCTGGGGATTGCCCCACTGGTCCATCGGCTCGCCCGCCAGGTCCGGCAGGCAGGGATAATGCCAGAAGAGGGACGGGATGAGGCCGACGCCATGCCGCTCGGCCGCGCGCACCACGCCGTCCATCCGCCGCCAATACTCGGCGCGATTGGTCCGGTAGAGCGCCATTTCCACGGGCCAGAAGCCGGTGGCGCAGAAGCGCGCGAAGGGGATCTCGCGTTCGCCCAGGACCCGAAACCCGGCCTCGTAGGAGGTGTCGTCCGGCTGCTGGAGCGTGCGCAGGAAGCACCCGAAGTAATTCACGCCCACGGCGCGGCAGGGTTTGCCGACGCGCAGCACCGTGCCGTTGGGGCCGGCTGTCAGCCCGGGCGAGGGGCTGGTCCCGGCCGCGCGGGCGCTCCAAGCGCTCGCCCACACACAACTCACCGCCAGGAACAGGCCTGCAACTCGAATCTTCTTCATGGGGTGAATGGACGCGGCCGATCCGGCTTCATTCAGAGGGGGCCGCCGCCCGTATTTCGATCAGATCGCGGACGGGCAGCGCGATTTCTCCCAACGAGGTGTCCTCAGCCCGGAGGACGCCGCTCTCGGCGCGGAGAGCGTTCAGGCGCAGCCGCGAACCGTTTTTGAGGCGAACTTCGCAGAGCGCGGCGGAGCGCGGCGCTCCCGGCTGAAGCACCACGGCCGCCACCTGGCTGTCGTCCAACGAATAGGTCCGCCGCCCAAAGAGCGCCGAGGACATCGTCAGGGACCGCCCCTGCAGGCCGGCGAAAGCGGCATCGAGGAAGTCGCCATTTCGCAGCACCACCCCCGTGCGGGTGTCCTCAGGTGGAAGCGCCAGCGCCGCCCGCGCCGGCCGCAGCACCAGCAGAGCCGTCTTCGAGCGCGGCACCGGGAAGTCTTCCTGCCCGGCGAAGGCCACCTTGAAGACCGCGTCGTCACCGGACCGAACCTGGCCGGCGATGAAGCTGCCCTGGCACAGCCGCAGCCCGCGAAAGGAGAAGGCGTTGGTGACGGCGTCCTCGACATCGACCTCCTGGACGGGGGCCTCCGGGCCGCAGGGGCAGGAAAGCTGGGGCGCGGCGATGACCTCGAGCGGCTGACGGGGACTGGTCCATCCCAACTTGACTGAGGCAGCCCCGGCCCCCTCCCTGTACTCGAGCTTTACGCGGTACTTCCGCCCCCCGACAAGCGGGAGGCTGTCCGGCTTGGACTCCTTCCGGAAGTTGCCGGTCTTGATCTCTTTGCCGTCCAGCCAGAGCGTCGCATCGTTGTCGGCGTCCACATGAAACAGGTACGTTCCGGAGACGCGGGGCTCGAGCACCCCGGTCCAGCGCACTCCGAAATGGTCCGCCGGGATGTCGTGCAGGGGCGAGCCTTCTCCCCAATGAAACTCGATCTTCGGATCGGGCCGGGCGAAGCGGAGCGAGCGGAAGCGGCTGTCCAGGAAATATTCGCCCATCAGTCCTTCAGCCATCGCGTCCAATTTGTCGAAGCGGGCGAGAGCCTCCGGCCCGGCCCCGGGGCTGGTGAGAGCCACGCCCACGTGAACGGCCGGCCGCCATTGGTCGCTGGCCTCTGGAAACGGCTCGGTCCGGCAGTTCAGGGGCGTCTGCCCGACCTGCCGCCAGTCGCTGCCGTTGGCCGAGGTGAAGGCGGTGACCTGGCGGCTCTTGTGCTGGCGAACCAACTTAAGCCATAGGGGAAGGGTAGCCGGGCCCAGCCAGCGCTGCTCCAGGTTCCGCCACCCGGCTTCACGCGACGCCAGCAGCAGGCGGCGGTCCGGGCTCACTGCCAGCAGGACGAAGCCGCCGGTGGTCTCGAGGTTCTCGCGCATCATCACCCCCGCCGCGCAAGTGTTCGAGCCGCTCAGCTCACGCAGCCGGACCGACACTTCTCCATCGGCGTGCAGGACGCGGTGAACCAGGTAGGCGGCCTGCTGGCGCGTGTCCTTGACGGTGCCGCCGCTGACCCGCAGGAACTGGCCGCCCTGGCTCTCCCCGGAAACGCCTTGAACGCCGCCAATCTCCTCGGCCCGCCAACCCCGCGGCAGCTTGCCGGCGCCCGCGACGCTTTCCTGCAACTGCGCAAGCCGAATCTGGGCCAGGGCGACTCGCTGCGTCTGCCCGTCGGCCATCTGGATCGCGACCCCGCCGTTCTCCTCCACGCGCACTCGCCCGCTCCACACCCGGCCGTCTTTGGTCTCGACCATCCCGCCCAGGAGGGGAGCGGTCAGAAGCAGGCCAGCGGCCAGCGAAAGGACTTTTGCGGCAGTCATGCTCAAACCATGCATCCATCTTGGACGCCGCAGGAACGCCGGCATTCGGATCGCCTGGAAGGGACGAGTCGGGGGCGCCGATTCACGCAGGTCGCGGCGGCGACCCCCAGCGGCGAAAGCCACAACCTTGGGGGGCAGTGCGAAGCCATCCGAAGCCCCTCAGCGGGCGGTGACCTCGAACGGAATGGCTGGCAGACAGCCCAGTGGAGCGCGGCCTCGTTTGGGCGCCGCCGCCTTTGCCGCTGCCGGAGCGCGTCCGTTAAAGACGTTCACGATCAGGTTGCCCTGCAAACCGGGTTTCGCCTTGGCGGGATCGCATTGAAGGACGACTTCGGCGCCGCCCTGAACCGGCTCGACGTTCTTGATGGAGATGCCCTCAGGGGGCTCGCTCAGTTCAAACTGGATCGAGTCGCCCAGCGCGCGGACCGGCGCGCTTACTCGCACCCGCGCGGTTCCGCCGTCGGGAATGCGGACCGGCGCCGCGGTGAGGACACGAAAAGCGGCGCGGCCCAACCCGCGGCCCTGCACCGCCACCTTGAGTTCCTGTGCGGGCACAAGATGGCGGTAGGCGAATGCCTGCATCATGTCCTCGGCAGGCGTCGCCGGCCGGCTGACCGAGCGCCCCTCGATCGTGGCGCGTCCCTCCAGGGTGAGGTTGACGGGCTCGGCGAGCGGGGAGGCGGGCACGCTCAGCGTGAGGCGCGCCTGGTCCTGGTTGGCGGGCACCCGGGCCCCGCTCAGGGAAAAGCCGGCGGGGGCGTCCTTGAACACCAGCGCGATCTCGTTGGAGAAGCCGTCCCGGCGCAGCGCATAGACGGTCAGCGGAATGTTGGCGCCGCCGCGGGCGCTCAGGCTCGAGGGGACGACGCGAAGCTCAAAATCCGGGCGGGGCGCGCTCAGCCGCAGCCGGTAGCCGTAGTCGGCGCCGCCCTTGCGCTGGGCGTCGCCCAGATGAACGCAATAGAAGCCGCTCGCCGGCAGGGTGGCGCTCAACAGGGAGTCGGCATGGTGCGTGGACAATCCCGCGCCTTTGTCCTGAGAATCGTCGTTGAACGCGATCAGGTTCCCCTGGGCGTCCGTGAGCCTGAGGACCGAGTCCAGGGGCGAGTTCAGCCGCCGGGCCATCGTTTCCGCCACGATCCGATCGCCGGCCCGCGCCTCGAAGCGGAAGACATCCGAGTCTCCCGGCGAGTCGATGCGGCCATTGACGATCGCCGGCAGCGTCAGCGCCTGGGGCGCCGACAGCAGGCTGTTGGGTTCCTGCTCGCGGCATTCCGGGAGCGTGTCCACGGCAAAGGGCACGCGGTTGGAGACTCGGCCGTCCTTGCGTGTCTGGACCCAGCAAAGACCCGCGGCTTGGGCCGGCAAGGTCAGGCTGGTCTGCGGCAGGTTCCAGCCCCGCAGCTCGACGGCGGTGGGAGTGTCCGCCGGACCCCCGAGAGGAAAGACGCTGGTGAGGAACGGCAACTCGCCCAGCGCAATCCGATAGACGAAGTCCTCCCGGCCGCGGTAGATCGCATCCTTGATCTCGATGGCATACTCGCCATCCCGTGGAATCTCGCAGAAGAGCACCGGATCCGGGTTGAACCGGTAATCGTCGGCATAGTCCAGTTCGCGGCCCTTGGAATCCAGGAGGGCGAGAGTGGCCTGAAACCAGCCGGGGACGGCATCGGCCAGATAGGGGACGAGGGCCCTGGCGTTTGCCGCCACGACCAGGCGCTGCCCCTGCCGCGCCGTGAAGCGGAACCGATCCGCCGCCCCGGGCAGAATCTGGCCGTTGATCACCGTCGGCAGGGTGACCGCAACCTCGGGCCTGGCCGGCGCGCTCGCGGCCGCTTTGCCCACGCGCTGCCGGAATCGATCGGCATCCGGGTTGGGGGCTTTGGCGGCAGGCTTCGAGAACTCGGGCAACTGGCCGACGTGAAAGGCCATGGGGTTGGACAGCCCGTTTGGGCATTGGAGCCGGATCTCGCGTTCGCCCAGCTCCGCCTCGGGATCGAGAGTCACCTTGAGGGTCACGGTCTCGGCGATGGCCGGGGTGGCGTTGCGGTTGGGCGGGTTCTTGAGAATCTTCTCGCGGATCTCGGTCATCTTCTTTTCGTCGGCGGCGGTCCAGGTGTTGGTCGAGGCGGCCCCGGCCCCGCGGCGGCGGCCATCCTTGAGCGCCGCCGTCTTGCGCTGCTGAAGCTCCTTGAGTTGATCGCGCAGGGTGTTGAACTGGCCCTGGGGCATCGGCTTGTGGAAGTCGATGACCGCGGCCTGGATGCCCGGGCCGGCGAACCAGGCGTTGCTGGCGCCGTCGAGGTTCTGGCCTCCGACCGTCACCTGGAAGGTCGAGCCCTGCTGTCCGCCGGCTGGATAGACGTAGCCGATGCGGGGCGGGAGCGGTTGCGCCTGGACCGAGGCAAAGGCCCCGGCCCAAAGCGCCAGCCAGGCCATCCAGGTTTGGGGTGAGCGCCTGCGGAGGATCATGGTTTGAGGGTTCGAGGCGGACTGGCCGGGGTTGCGCCCTTGCCGGACGGCGTTTGCTGAAAGCGGAACACCACGCGGACGGGGGCGCCCCGGGCCGGCAACAGCGCGGTGTTGGGGACGTGCAGGGTGTCGTCATCGCGGTCGGCGCGCGGGTTGTTCACCAGCGCGCTCGGGTCGCGGATGAGCGAAATCAAGGAGCCCTCCTCCTGGGCGGCAAAGCCCGATGGGTCGATTCTCGAGCCGTTATACAACCACGGTCCGGCAATCTCCATTGGCTCGGTTGAGGCCGCGCCCGTGCGCTGGAGAGCGATCGTTTGCCAGAGAGGGCGGACCGCCTCTTTGCCGCCCTCCTCCCAGCACAGCTCGATGTGGACCCGGTTTGAAGCAGGCACGACCTGGGGCTGGTTGGGTTCCCCCGTCACGTCGCACGCGGTCAGCCCCAACAACAGGCACGCCAGATGGACCTGCTGCGGGTGCGCGTCCGTCACCAGGAGAGATTCGTGAGTCTTGCCCCAGCGACTGACCAGCGCATATTCGATGATCCCCTGCTGCATGTTGATCCGGGCTGGAAGGGTCAACGTCCGCGCCCGGCTGTCCATTTGCACCTGGCCGATGGCGAAGGTGTTCGAGCCGGTCTGCCGGACACCCGGCGCTGGCTGCGAGGTTCCTGGGCCTTCAAGGGCCCAGCCGCGATCCGACAACGCGAGCACGATCCCCGCCGCCGCCAAACCCAGGCAGCGCGCCAGCCGGTGGGTTCGCCGACCTCGATCCGGCTGCCTGGGCCGGCCGCCGGCCTCCTGGTGGCGCGCCCCGCCGCTCACATGATTTCCTTCAGCCGACCGCCCAGGGTCACCCCCTCCTCGGCGGAGGGCGCCGCGCGCGTGGCCAGGCCCTGCGGATGCGGAAGGCGGGCCTCGGTGTCGATCCCCAGCAGCTCGTACATGCTGCCTATGAGGTCGCCCGGATAGACCGGGCGTTCCTTGACTTCCTCGCCCCGGGCGTCGGAGGCGCCCACCACCCGCCCGCCCTTGAAGCCGCCGCCGGCAACGACCGCGGAGAAAACCTTCCCATAGTGGCTGCGGCCACCGCTCCAGGGGGGCTCCCACTGCACTTTCGGGGTGCGTCCAAACTCGCCGCTCCACCACACGATCGTGCTCTCGAGCAACCCGCGCTCGGCCAGATCCTGCAGCAGGGTCGCCAGGCCCTTGTCCATCTCGGGCAGCTTGCGGCGCATCGCCTGGAAATGCTGCTTGTGCGTGTCCCAACCCTTGTAATTGATGGTGATGTAAGGCACGCCCCGCTCGACCAGCCGGCGCGCCATCAGGCAGGACTGGCCAAAGGTGGTGCGGCCGTAGCGATCTCGCAGCTCGTCCTTTTCCTGGGAGAGATCGAACACCTTGCCGGCATCGCCCAGGATGAGATCGTAGGCCTGCTGCTCGGCCTGCGCGGCGGCCGCCAATTGCTCATTGCCCTGGAGGGCGTGCTCGAGCGTGTTGAGCTTGCGCAGCAGTTCCCGGCGGTCCTTCTGGCGCTGGTCGGAGATGCCCTGGGCCACCACCCCTTCGACCTCGAAGCGCGGCTTGGCGGGGTCGCCCCCCGTGGCGAAGGGCTTGTAGCGTGACCCCAGGAACCCGGCCTCGGAAAAGCGCCCCTGCGGCTCCGTCAGCACCACGTAGGGTGGGATCAAACCCCGATACCCGGCCTCGCTGCCCTTGAACAGGGAGACGACCGCCCCCACCGAGGGAAAGACATCCCGGCCCCCGGGCGGCCTTCCTGTCTGCACCAAATAGGCGGCGGTCTCGTGGCCGTTGTTGCCGTGGGTCATGCTGCGGATGATCGAATACTTGTCCGCCTGCCGGGCCAGCAGGGGCAGCAGCTCGCCGATGCGGATGCCATCCACGTTCGTGGCAATCGGCGAATTCAGGGGGCCCGTGTAGTCGTTGCCGGCCTCCGGTTTGGGATCGAAAGTGTCGAGGTGCGAGGCCCCGCCCCAGGCCCAAATCTGAATGACCGCTTTCGCCTTGCCCTGGGCCGCGGTCCGGGAGGGGGCGGACGCAGCCGCGCCGAACGCGGGCGGGGGAACGCCGCCGGCCAACAGCAATCCCGCCGCGCCCAGCAAGCCCCGCCGCGCCGCCTCACGCCGGCTCATCGGGCGGCCGGCCCGGCTCCATTCGCATCGCCAAGTGTTGCTCATCTCAATTTACGCATCGGCATCCTGGCCGCGACGCCCCAGCGCTGGCGGCGCCATCCCATGGGGCTAGACGAGCCCCAGCCATCGAACGTTACAGCCCGGCCCGGCGCCTGTCCAATGGCCCGCTCCCACGGGGGCGGCGCGAACGCCCCACCCTGCAGGCAAGCCCGTTGCGCGACCGTTCTATTCTTTTGCGGGCGTCAGGCGGAGCGACCGGAGGTTGAAGGGCTGCCACCCTTCTTTGACGGCCTTGACCGCCAGCGAGGTTTTGCCGGGAGCGGCCAGTTCGATCACGCCCAGCTCGACCTTCTGGAATTTGCCGTAATCGCCGGTGTTGGGGGCGGTGGCCGAGAGCCGGGAACCGCCGGCGCTGACGGTGAACTTGCCGCTGCCGGTGGCGGCAATGTCGGCGGTGACCTTGAACTTGCCCGGCGCGGTCACCTTGAACTGCCACTCGATCCAGTCGGCCGAATCCACCCAGAAGCCGATGCTGTTGCGGTTGTCGCCGGCCTCGAACTTGATCTGGTTGCCGTGGGTGGTGGCCTCCTCGGCGACGAGCTTCAGGGAGCCGTCCGGCTCTTGCGCGGTCAGGGTGGGTTCGACCTGGGGTTCGCCCTTGATGCGGAGAACCACCGTCGAGGAAACCGGGTCGGGCGCGGCGGCGGGCAGGCTCACGGTGACGCCTTCCGCTCCGGCGGCGGCGCTGAGCTGGCTGCCGTCGGCCAGGAGCTGAGCCGCCTCGACGGCGTTCTTCAACCCGGGCACGAGGAGCTTCCCGTTTTCCGGCCAATTGAACACGTGCAGGTAGAGGCGGGTGTTGCCGCCAGGCAGCTTCTTCTGGGTGCAGCGGCCCCAGCCCAGCTTCTCGAAGGGACTGGCGGTCGTTCCGTAGATGGCCTCGCCGTTCACTTTCATCCAGGCGCCCATCTCGCGCAACCGCTCGACGGAGGCCCCGGGGATCAGCCCCTCGCTGGTCGGCCCCACGTTCAGCAGGTAGTTCCCCCCTTTGCTGGCGCAGTCGATCAGGTTGCGCACGAGCGTCCTGGTGGATTTCCAGTTCTGGTCGTTTTTGTTGTAGCCCCAGTGGTTGTTCATGGTCATGCACGACTCCCAGTCCACGCCCGGTCCGAAACCCGTCGGGGGGATTTCCTGCTCCGGCGTGCCGTAGTCGCCCACGCCCTTGCCCTTGTCCATGCCGGCCATGCCCGAGCGGCCCTTGCCGACGCGGTTGTTGACGA